>CANQVI010000001.1 GCA_947627255.1 uncultured Clostridia bacterium
AACACAGGAGATACATTAATATTTGAAGTAACAAATACAGGAGATATAGCAGTATATGCATTAAGTGCAATACTAGTGATATCAGTACTTGGAATAGCATACATAGTAAAAAGAAAAGTAAGAAACTAATATAATTTTTTAAATATTAATAAAAAGATACTTTAATTAAAGTATCTTTCTTTTTATTTTTCAAATAATATTAAAGGTGATAATATGAATGAAGAAATAGATTTATTAAAATATATTTTAACAAATTTAAAAATACAGCAAGATATGCTATGTAAAATATTAAAGAAAAAAGAAGTAAAAGATGATGTATATGATTTAATTAATTATAATATTATTGAGTATAGAAAATTTATTGTATCCTTAAAAAGAATGCTGGAAAATAGACAAAAAAAGTATAATTCTGAAACAAATGTTATACTAGGAATTGCAGGAAGTATAGGTGCAAACATAAATACTAATGAGAAAAATGAAGATTATTTAATTACATTAAGGGAATATTCAAAGGTAAATATGATGGATATACAAAAGGTAAGAAAAGAGTATAAAATAAAGAGTAAAACTATAGAAAAATTACTATGTAGATTAGAAGAATTTGAGCGTGGTTTACTAGATAAAATAAATATTTATCTTAAAGAAAAATAAATTATAAGTTTACTATAAAAATATTTCATAAATTCTTGATTTTTTAAAATAAATATAGTATAATATTGTTACTGTGAGCGGAAGTGAGAGGGTTGACAAAAATCCTCTCACTTATGTTTAGATAGCGAGGTAACAAATGAAAGTTGAAGTAAAAGTTGAAGAAGTTATAGAGCCTATAGTAAAGAGCTTAGGATTTGACATTGAATATGTTGAATTTGTAAAAGAAGGTTCTAATAACGTATTAAGGGTTGTTATAGACAAACCTAACGAAGCTATGTGGGTAGATGACTGTGAAAAAGTAAGTAGACAAATAGAGGATATAGTAGATAAAAATATAAATCAAGAGTATGTTTTAGAAGTATCCTCACCTGGACTTGAAAGACAATTAAAAAATATTAAACTATATGAAAAATATATCGGTAAAGAAGCACATGTAAAGTTATTTAAAAAGATGGATAACTTAAAAGAGTTTGAAGGTATAATAAAAGCAGTAGACTATGATAATCAAAAAGTTACAATTACAGTAAATAATGAAGATATAACTTTAGCATTAAAGGATATAGCTACAGCTTACACAACATATGATTTTAATTCAGCTTTAAAAGGTAACACAGATAATGTTAATTTAAATAAGTTGAATAAATTTAATAAAAATAATTAATGGGGGAAAGTAAAATGAAAAGTGAAAAGATTAGTTCAAAAGAATTGTTTAATGCAATCGATCAAATTTATCAAGAGAAAGGAATAACTAAAGAGTATTTAATTGATTCTTTAAAAACAGCATTAAAAGCTGCATATAAAAAAGACTTTGAAAATACATATGGAAATAAAGACAAAGATCAAAACCAAGAAAATCCAACAAATTTAATTATTCCAGAAGATATAGATATCGATATTAGTGAACAAGCAATAAAAGTATATGCTGTAAAAGAAGTTTCTAAAGAAGTATTGCCAGAAGAAATAGGAATAAAAATAACTTTAGAAGATGCTAAAAAAATATCTAAAAAAGCAAAGATAGGAGATAGTATCAAAGTTGAAGTTACTCCTAAAAACTTTGGAAGAATTGCTGCATCTACTGGTAAAAACATATTAGTACAAAAAATAACAGAAGCAGAAAAGAATTTAGTATATACACAATATGCAGATAAAGTTGGACAAATAATTGTTGGTACTGTACAAAAAACAGAAAAGTTTGGAGTAATTGTAGATTTAGGAAGAGTAGAAGCATTAATACCAAATAATGAACAAATTAAAACTGAAAAATTACAACCACATCAAAAAATTAAAGCTTTAGTTTTAAACGTAGTAAATGAAACTGGAAGCTCACAACCAAAAATAACATTATCTAGAAAAAGCATAAACTTTGTAAAGAAATTATTTGAAAATGAAGTACCTGAAATAATGGACGGAATTGTAGAAATAAAAGATATTGCTAGAGAAGCTGGAAGTAGAACTAAAATTTCTGTATGGTCAAATGATGAAAATGTTGACCCTGTTGGAAGTTTAGTAGGTAAAAAAGGAATGAGAATTCAACCTATAATAGACGAACTAAATGGAGAGAAAATAGACGTTATACCATATAGTGAAGATATACCAAGTTATATTATAAATGCTATATCACCAGCACCAATACTTGCAATAGATATCAATGACGAAGAAAAAATAGCAACTGTAGTTGTACCAGATGATGCTTTAGTATTTGCTATAGGTGCAGGAGGTCAAAATGTAAGACTTGCTGCTATACTTACAGGTTGGAAAATAGATATAAAAACTGAAACTCAAATTAAGGAGACAGTAGTAGAATAGAAAAGGTGATGTAATGGAGCCTATTAGATGCTGTATAGCATGTAAGACAAGAAAAAATAAAAAAGAATTTTTTAGAATTGTAGCGGATAATGAAAAAAATGCGATATTAGACAAAAATCAGAATATTAATAGTAGAGGAATATATATTTGTAAAGACAAAAAATGTATAGATAATTTAAAAAAAGCTATTAATAAAAATAAAATAAAATTGAAGATAAATGTAGATGATCGAAGTTTATTAGAAGTATTAGAAGAATTGGGGGAAGAAATTTGGGAAAATTAAAAGTATATGAATTAGCAAAAGAAATGAACTTATCAAACTCAGAAATGATAGAAAAGTTAAATAGTATGGGAATAAATGTAAAATCACATCTTTCTACACTTGAAGATAGTGATGTTGAAAAAGTAAAAGGTAAAAATAAAAAAGTTGTTAAGGAAGAAAAGAAGCCAGAACAAATGCATATTATAAGAAGAAATGTTAGAGTAATAAATACTAGTGATGAAGGAAAACAAATTAATGAAATAACAACAAATATATCTGGAGATATTAAAAAGAATTTCCAAGAAACTAGTAATAGAAATAATTCTTTTAGTAAAAATAACACTCAACAATCTAGACCAAAGACTAACTCTTTTGACAGAAGAAATAGATTCCAAAGTAATAGAAATAACATAGTTATAACAAGAAATGGAAAACCTGTTGAAAAAGTTACTCCAGTAGAAGAAAAGAAAGTTGAAAAAGTTGAAGTAAAAGAAGCTGTAAAAGAAGTAAAACCAGTAGAAAATGCAAACGTAAAAGAAAAAGCTACAGCTGCTAGTGATAATGAAGTAAAAAATGCAGAAAATAAAAATGTATCTAAGAATGAAAATACTAATACTACTAACAATGCAAATGTAAAAAATACTTCATATAATAAAGAAAATTATAGAAGAAATAATTATAATTCCCAAAATAACCCAAATTATAATAAAGCTTCTAACAATAAAGATAATAAAGACTTCAGAAAAAATAATAACTTTAATAGACGTGATCAACAAAACTCAGATAGGCCACAAAGACCTAACTTTAGAAAAGACCAAAGATCAAATACAGATAACACTTCTTATCAAGTTAATAAGTTTATAAAACAAGCAGAAAAAGCTCCTATGGAGCAAAAAGAAATGAGAGAATATAATTCTCAAAATCTAGATAGAGATAAGAAAAAATATAATGATAAATCTAATATAAATCAAGAAAACAGAAAAGAAAAAATAGATAAAAATAAATTAAGAGAAGAAAATTCAAGAGTTTCTACTTCAAGATTAAGAGGAATGGAAATAAACTCTGAAGGATTAATGGACTTATATGAAAGAGATAGTGACTTATCTAGAAAAGGTTACGGAAAAAAGAAAAATAAAGCTCAAAAAGTTGAAATGAAACAAACAAAAATTATTCCTATGACAGAAGTAAAATTACCAGAAAGTATGACAGTTAAAGAATTTGCAGAAGCTATTAAAAAACAAGCATCTGAAGTTATTACTAAACTATTTTCTATGGGAATAATGGCAACAATAAATCAAGAAATAGATTTTGATACTGCATATTTAATAGCATCAGAATTTGGAATAACTGCTGAAAAAGAAGTAGTTGTAACAGAAGAAGATATACTATTTGATGATAGTGAAGATAAAGAAGAAGATTTAGCTCCAAGACCACCAATAGTTGTTGTTATGGGACACGTTGACCATGGTAAAACTTCATTACTTGATAGATTAAGAAAAACTAATGTAGTTGAAGGAGAAGCTGGTGGAATTACTCAACATATTGGTGCATATAAAGTTAAAGTTAAAGATAGAGAAGTATGTTTCTTAGATACACCAGGACATGAAGCATTTACTGCAATGAGAGCTAGAGGTGCACAAATAACAGATATAGCTATTATTATAGTAGCTGCTGATGATGGTATAAAACCACAAACTATTGAAGCTATAGACCATGCTAAAGCTGCTGGTGTTAGTATATTAGTTGCAATAAATAAAATAGATAAGCCAGGTGCTAATGTAGAAAGAGTTAAGCAAGAACTACTAGAAGTAGGACTTGTACCAGAAGAATGGGGTGGCGACACAATCTGTGTTCCAATTTCTGCAAGAACTGGTGAAGGTATAGATAATTTACTAGAAATGTTACTTCTAATAGCAGATATGAAAGATTTAAAAGCAAATCCAAATAAACAAGCTAAAGGAACTGTTATAGAAGCAAGACTTGACCAAAAGAGAGGAACAATTGTATCTATGCTTGTTCAAAGAGGTCAATTAAATGTTGGAGATACAATAGTAGTAGGAGATATGGTATCAAAGATACGTGCTATGAAGGATGATAAAGGCAGAGCTGTAAAAGCTGCTGGACCTTCAACACCAGTAGAAATACTAGGTTTATCACACGTACCACAAACAGGTGATGTTTTCTATGAAGTTGAAAACGAAAAAGTTGCTAAACAATTAATTGAAAAGAGAATAGCTAAACAAAGATTAGATTTAATTAAACAAGGAAGCAAGATTACATTAGACGATTTATTTGGTCAAATCAAAGAAGGAAAGATAAAGGAACTAAATATAATAATAAAAGCAGATGTTCAAGGCTCTGTAGAAGCTATGAAAGATTCATTGTTAAAATTATCTAACGATGAAGTAAGAGTAAGAATTTTACATGGATCTACTGGTGGAATTAAAGAGTCAGATGTTACACTTGCCTCTGTATCAAATGCTATTATAATCGGATTTAACGTTAGACCAGAACCAGCTGCAGAAGCACAAGCTAAAAAAGAAAAAGTAGATATGAGATTATATAGTGTTATCTATGATGCAATTAATGATGTTGAAACTGCATTAAAAGGTATGATGCCTAAAAAATATCAAGAAGTTATGTATGGAAAAGCAGAAGTTAGAAAGATATTTAAAATTACTGGTGTTGGTACTGTTGCAGGATGCTACGTAAAATCTGGTAAGATAGTAAGAGGAGCAATGGTAAGACTTGTAAGAGATAATATTGTATTACTAGAAATAAAAATTGACTCATTAAAAAGAGAAAAAGATGATGTAAAAGAAGTTGCAGAAAATTACGAATGTGGTATAAAACTTGAAAATTATAGCGACATTAAAGAAGGAGATATCTTTGAGTGCTTCATTATGGAGGAAGTAAAATAGGAGGAAACTATGCAAAGACACGAAAGATTAGAACAAGATGTAAAGATTGCTCTTAGTGATATTATAATGAATGAAGTTAAAGAACCATCAGTTACAGGACTTATTTCTGTAACTGATGTTAAAATAACACCTGACCAAAAATATGCTAAAGTATATGTTAGTGTATTTGGAAAAACAAACAAACAAAAAGTAATAGACGCATTAACTAAGGCAACAGGATTTATAAAAAAGGAACTAGGAAAAAGAGTAAGAATGAGAAATATGCCATCAATTATTTTTGAACTTGATGACTCAATGGAATATGGTGCGCATATGGATAAAGTTATAAAAGAAGTTATTGAAAAAGATAATAATAAATAATTATAATTAAGATAAAATAAGGGGGGAGTGCATTGTTTAAAGAGGCAAGAGAGCTAATAGATAATTCAAAAAAAATATATATTGTTGCACATGTTAATCCAGATGGGGATGCAATAGGTTCAACATTTGCTGTATATTTTGCTTTAAAAAAGTTAGGTAAAGATGTACATGTAGTAATGCCATCTTTCTCAGAAGTATTTGAGTTTTTACCTGGTGTTGAAAGCAGAGTAGATAATATAGAAGAAGATTATGATTTACTTATTGCTTTAGATTCTAGCGATTATACAAGACTTGCAATAAGTGAAGAAGAATATAATAGAGCTAAGAAGGTAATAATGCTTGACCACCATCAAATTTCACAGCCATATGGAGATTTTAGATATATAAATGATCAAAAATCATCTGCAAGTGAAATAGCCTTTTTATTTATTAAATCACTTGAAGTTGAAATAGATGAAAATATAGCAACATTACTATATACAGGAATAATGACAGACACAGGAAGTTTTAATTATTCTAATGCAACTCCTGATACATTTAGAGTAGTAGCTGAACTACTTGAAAATGGAGCGAAAGCTGTAGACGTTTGCAAAAGATTAAATGACACTATGAAAGAAGCAAAATTAAAATTACTTGCTAAGGCAATAGACAATATGGAAGTATTTTATAATGGTAAAATGAGATTTACATATATAAGCTATGAAGAAATAGAAGGACTTGGCATACATGATGAAGACGCAGAAGGAATAACAAATTATTTAAGAGCAGTAGAAGGAACTGAAGTAGCTGTATATGTTAGAGGAAAAAGTGATGGTACGTATAAAGTAAGTATGCGTTCAAATGGCGGTGTAGATGTTTCAAAAATTGCTATATCTTTTGGTGGTGGCGGACATCCTAGAGCTGCCGGATATACAATGACAGACATACAAAAAGATAAAGAAAAATTAATTAAAGCTGTAGGAGAGATGTTATAATGATAATACCACAAACAAAAAATGGCATTTTAAATATAGATAAACCACAATGTATAACATCACATGATGTAGTTGATGCTATAAGAAAAATATTTCCTAATCAAAAAGTAGGACATACAGGAACACTTGACCCACTTGCTACTGGAGTATTACCTATATGTATAGGCGAAGCAACTAAGTTAAGTGATAATTTAACTAGTGAAACAAAAAAATATAGTGTAAAAATGTTACTTGGAGTAGAAACAGATACTTATGATATAACTGGTAGAATTGTTTTTGCAAGTGTATTTAATAAAGATGAGATTTATATAAAAGAAAGAATAAAAAGATTTATTGGTAAGCAACAACAGATGCCTCCTAAATATAGTGCTATTAAAGTAGAAGGTAAAAAGTTATATCAATATGCTAGAGAAAATCAAGACGTTGAAATAAAACCTAGAGAAATAGAGATATATAATATAGATAATATAAAAATAAATATAGATTCTAAAGAAGTAGCTTTTGATGTTGTATGCTCAAAAGGAACATATATAAGAAGTTTAGTAAATGATATAGGAAAGAAAATTGGATGTGGAGCTACTATGACAGAACTTAGAAGAACACAAACAGGAAACTTTAAAATAGAAGATAGTATCCCACTTTATGATTTCTTAAAACTAGATTATATGGATATGCTAGATAGAATAATAACAATAGAAGATTATTTTGCTGAGAATAAAAAAATAACTTTAACAGATGATGAACTAGGAAGATTTCTAAATGGCGTGAAATTTGAAGTACAATCATCTGACCAAATAGTAAGAGTATATAATAAAGGAAAGTATATTGGACTTGGAATAGTAGAAGATAAGAATTTAAAAAGATTTATAATAGAGTAAAAAGAATATAGAAATAACTATATTCTTTTTTTATGTTTAAATTATATTGACAATAGTATATATATATGGTAATATATGAATATATGAACATATATTCATATATTGGAGGAAAGCTATGAAGCAGAATAAGGATATATATAATGATTTAGCAGACTTATTTAAAGTTATGGGAGATCAAACTAGAATAAAGATATTATTTTGCCTTTCAAAAAAAGAAATGTGTGTATTAGATATAGCTGAGCTAATAGGAATGACACATTCTGCTGTATCACATCAACTTGCAAATTTGAAAAGTGCAAGAATGGTAAAAGCTATTAAAAAAGGAAAAGAAGTATATTATTCATTAGATGATGACCACATAGAAAAGTTGTTCGATTTAGCAATAGAACATGTCAAGGAGGTAAGATAAAATGGATGAGCACGAAGAAGAGGAGAGTTTATCAACACTAAATAAAGTGCTTATGATAATAGGTATTATATTGTATATAGTAGCTATTGTATTATCTAAAAATAGTTTTTCTAAAATAATATATATTATTTCATATATATTAATAGGTTACGATATAATATTAAAAGCATTAAAACATTTATTTAGTAAAGATATGTTTGATGAAAACTTAATAATGTCAATAGCAACTATTGGTGCAATTATAATAGGACAATATAATGAATCTATAGCAGTTTTAGTATTATATAAAATAGGAGAAATATTACAAGATAAAGCAGTAGATTCTTCAAAAGAAAAAATAGAAAAAGTACTGGATTTAAAAATAAATACAGCTACATTAAAAAATGGTGAGTCAAGAAACATTGAAGATGTAAAAATTGGAGATGTAGTTCTAGTAAAAACAGGAGATAAAGTACCACTAGATTGTATTTTAGAGTCTAATAATGCAACATTAGATATGTCAGCATTAAATGGTGAGAGTACCTATGTTGATGTAGAAGAAGGAAAAGAAGTATTAGCAGGTAGCATAAATGTTGGCAGTGCTATATATCTTAAAGTAATACGTGAAGAAAAAGATAGTGCAGTTTCAAAAATTATTGAGTTAGTAAATAATGCAAATAAAAACAAATCAAAAACAGAAAAATATATATCAAAATTTTGCAAAATATATACACCTATTGTAATATTAATAGCTATATTATTACCATTTATACTAAATATAGAGCTAAAAGATGCTATCTATCGTTCATTAAACTTTTTAGTAATATCATGCCCATGTGCTCTTGTTATATCTATTCCATTAGGATTTTTTGTTGGTATGGGAGCTGCAAGTAAGAAGGGTATTTTAACTAAAGGTACAGTATATTTAGATAAACTAACAAAAATAGATAATATATTTTTAGATAAGACTGGTACTTTAACAGAAGGAAAATTTGAAGTAGAAAAAATAGAGAGCAAATCTAATTTAACAGATGAAGAAATACTAGAATATGTAGCTCTTTGTGAATATAAATCTAATCATGTACTAGCTACATCAATTTTAAAGAAATATAACTCTAATATAGATGAAAAAAGAATAGAAAAACATGAAGAAATATCTGGATATGGTATAAAAGCAGTAGTAGATAAAAAAGAAATTGTATGTGGAAATTATAAGTTATTAAATAACAATAACATAACATTTGAGAAAGAACATACAGGTGGTACTATTATATACTTAGCTATAGATGGTGAATATAAGGGTTATATAAAATTAAATGATACAATAAAACCTGGTGCAAGAAATCTTGTTGAAAACTTGCATAAAGTGGGAATAAAAAAAGTCACTATGTTAACAGGGGACAGAAAATCTGCTGCAGAGTATATAGCAAATGACTTAAAAATAGATGAAGTATATTATGAGTTACTACCACAAGATAAAGTTAGAATAATTGAAAATGAAAAAAATAATTCTAAAAATGTAGCTTTTGTAGGAGACGGAATAAATGATAGTCCAGTTATAGCATCAGCTGATGTTGGAATAGCTATGGGAAGTGGTTCAGATATTGCTATAGAAACATCTGATGTTGTCTTAATGACAAATGAGCCAGATAAAATAATTGATGCAATAAAAATTTCTAAAAGAACAAAAAATATTGTTAATCAAAATATAGCTATAATTTTAATTGTAAAAGTACTATTTTTAATTTGTAGTGTATTTGGAATAACAACTATGTGGCTTGCAGTATTTGCTGATGTTGGAATAACAATATTAACAGTATTTAATTCATTGAGAATATTTAAGCTAAAAAAATAAACTTCTTTATAGAAGTTTATTTTTTTTCTGGTAATTTTTTAATTTTAGCATCCATCTTTTGAAGTTTTAAATCCTGTTTAAATTTATTTAAGTCTAATTTGAATTCGCTAAGTTGTTTTTTAAAGTCTTTAAATTCAAAGTTTGGAAATGCAGCAAGTATTCTTTCGATTTGGAAGTTTCTCTTCTCGATAAATTTTTTTCTTAGCTCACTTAATTCTTTATATATGTATAAGTCTGATAGCTTAATTTGAAAATTCTCATGTTGTAGTTTGAGTTTTTCCGAAAAGTCATTAAGTATAGATAGCTTCTCTTTTAAATTTAATAATGATGCTATTGTAGAGCATAAGTCTATAAGCATTATTACAAATAAAGAAGAAGATATTAATGTTATAAGTTTAGTAGGTATGTTTAAAACTATATGAGATATAGCAGGATGTACAACATAAGTAAGGATTAATCCTAAAATAGCAAATTCGGTAGAATTTAATAAGCAAACTCTACCATTTATATTAAATTTCATATTAGAGTAGTCCCACCATTTAGCATTAAACATTTTTTCTAATATAAAACTTGTAAAATATTCTAATGTTGATGTAAATATAAATCCTAGTACGAATACTTTAATTGGCGAATTAACAAAGTTAGATAGAAAGTATACAACAATTAGAGAGCCTATTCCATATATTGGACAATATGGCCCAAATAAAAACCCTCTATTAGTCCATGTACCACCAAGTATTCTGCAATATATAGTTTCTACCATCCATCCTAAGACGCTATATATATAAAAGTATAAGAAGATTACAAATAAAAAGTCCATATAATCACCTTGCAGATATTATATATAATCTAATATAAAAAGTCAACTTATATTAAAGAGCTTGAAAAGGTATATATTACAACATAATTATATGTTAAGCAATTCTTATGAAATAGTGCTGAAATTTAATTGTAACATTAAGTCATAAAAAGTATAAAAAACAGATTTTTTGAAAATATGTTGTTGAAAATAAAAAATCTTAATGATATTATTGTAATATCAGAAAATAAAGTGTTTTTATTTTTTGTTAGGAAAATAAAAGAAGAGAGGGAGAGAAAATATGAAAATAAGTAAGCTTAAATATGTGTTTGCTTTTATGTTAGTATTAGTTGTTGCTACAACTGGTAGTACTGTAAAGGCAGCAAAATTTAATGACAGACAACTAAGCATGAGCAAAATACTTGAATCAATACAAGCTGTTATAGAAGACGGCGACGATTCAGATGCTCCTACTGCTTTTGAAAATGAAGTTTACCTTTTCACAACTGGTTATAGAACAGCCCAAACTGCACTTGGTGCTGCTAAGAATCCTGTATATTCTTATGCTATAAAAAATACAAGAACTAGTTCTTATATAAAAGCATATAGCCTAGTATATGGAAATGTTGCTTCAAATAATAGAGAAGAAGTAACTTTCTCAGGGGTGGGACAAGGTAGTGAAACAGACAATAGAATTGGTCTAGCACTAGCATTTAGCAAAGCAGGATTAACATCTGCTCAAGCTGGTGATCAAACTAATGTAAGTGATGCTTTAAAGAATGCTTCTTATGCAACTCAAATGTACATTTGGTTAGCACAAAGTGGATTATTAAATTCAGGTAGTGAGACAGCTGTTGTTAATGCAAACCTAACAACACAAGGTGCTCTTGATGAGTACTATGCATTAAGAATGTCAGTTAACCAAGCATTATTAAATCCATCATATACATATGGAACTCAAGCAGAGGCAAATGCTCATCCTTTAGAGATGATGTGGAATGCTTCAGCTGGTAGATATGAATACACAGTAGACGATACTAATGGTCTAGATGTTGTTAATGGTATTAACCTACTAGTTAATGGAAATTCAGGAATTGAATATAGTAAAAATGGTACAAAAATTACTTTCTATGCAACTGAACAAGTTGGATCAGCAAGTAATCCAGTATGCATACCTATATACAAATCTGTTAAAAATGGACGTTATGTTCCAGGATATGCTACAACTTCATCAGGTGAAAGATTAACATATCTAACAGACAGACAAAATAATGATACAGTAACTTATGTAAGTTTATACACAAATGCTTTAAGAGTTAAAGTACAAAAATCTTTAGGTACAAATCCTCAAAATAGCAAAACAGGTGATGCAAAACTTGCAGGTGCTGTATATGGAGTATATGAAGATAGTGCATGTACTAAGAAAGTAGAAGAAATAGTTACTGATGCTTCTGGTGTTGCTATATCAAATCCATTAGAGCTTAAAGACTATTGGGTTAAAGAAATAACTACATCTGAAGGAACAAAAATAGATACTGCTTCTAAAAAAGCAGAAGTTGCTAAAGCAAAAGTTGAGGCAAATGGTCAAAGAGTAGTAACTGTTAACTCTACAGATAATGTAATCTATGGTGGATTTAGAATGATCGTTTCTGTAAGTGATTTAAGTGGAAGCACAACTAAAGACCCAGCTGTAGGTTCTAAAATTAAATTAACATTAAAATCTAATGCTAATGAATATTATGAAACTACAGTAGATGCTCAAGGTTATGCAGATTTCACTAATATTCCTTATGGATATTACACTTGCACAGAAATCGAAAAAGTAAGACCAGACTTAGACTTCATGGATCCAATAGATATATATATCGATAGAGAAGAAACATATATATATTCAAAAATAATAAATACAGAAGTTGCTCAAAGATACATTCAAATATTCAAAGTTGATGAAGAAACAGGAAAATTAATTCCTGCAAGCAACACAGAATTTAGAGTAACAGATAAAACTGGAAAAATAATAACTCAAAAAACAATGTATCCAGTAGAGCAAACTTTAACTACATATACTACTGACCCAAGAGGTTGGTTAGTAATGCCAGAAAAACTTCCATATGGTGAATACAATATATATGAAGTAAATGCTCCAGAAGGATATTACAACAAATCACTTACTGAAAGTGTTGTAGCTGGAACATTTAAAGTTGAAACAAACTCACCAGAAGATTATGGCAGAGATGAAAGAGTTGAAGTTAGAATTCAAAACCTTGCACAAAAAGTAAATCTTAAAGTTAAAGCTACAGGTCAAGTATTAACTGGAACTTCAGATAAAGATGGTGGAAGTGGAAGAACTATTAAACGTCCAGTATTTGGTGGAGCTGGTATACCAGGAGTTGAATACACAGTAACAGCAAAAGAAGATATAATTACTGGTGATGGAACAGTTCGTATGAAAGCTGGAGACACAGTAACTCTTACAACTGATGCAAGTGGTAATGCTTCTACTAAATTATATCTAGGTTCTTACACAGTTGAAGAAACTTCTGTTCCAAAAGGATATGTTTTGGAATCAGGAGCTCAAGACTTAGAACTTGAATATAAAGGTCAAAGAGTAAAAGAATATGATGTAAATAAAGCATATACTATTGTTAAACAAGGTTATGAAGTAAACTTAACTAAAGAATTTGAAGACCTATTATTCTATAGACAAAATCCAGATGATCCAGATTCAGATGATGAATTTGTAAGTTTCGCTGATGTTGTTGTAGGTATCTACACTGCAGAAGAAATTGTTGGAGTAACTGGAACTAAAATACCTGCTAATACATTAGTAGACGTAGTAACTATGAATAATGATGGTACTGCTGTTGTAAATTCTGAATTACCAATGGGTAATTACTATGCAAAAGAACTTGAAACTAATGAAAATTACGAAGTAAGCACTCAAAATTATAACTTTAGTGCTGTACCAACTAATTATACAGATAAAACATTTACTATAGATGTTGATACAATAGTAAATAAAGCTAAAAGAGTAACTAAATTTACTTTAGTAAAAATTGAAGAAGTAACTCCTACAGCAGAAATTTCAACATTTGCAAAAATAATGAATGCATTTGAAGAAGTTGCTGAAGGTATGTTAAATGGCTTCGCAAGTATAAATGGTGATGAAGTTGATGCTACAAGCCTAGAAGGTGCAGAATATGAAGTATTATATCTAGGAAGTAACGGAAATTACTATCCATTACTTGAAAAAGTAGATGGAGAATTAGTACCTGTTGTAAGAACAACAGATGAAAATGGTGAAATTACACTTGAAGGTCTTCCATTTGGTAAATATGCTGTAAGAGAACTTACTGCACCAAGATACTATGACTTAGATTCAAGAAAATTTGGATTTGAAGTATCAACTGGAAAACCAGAAGCTGAGTTAATTTTACAAGATGTTCGTACAAAAGTTGACGTTGCAGTAACAGTTGTTGACGAAGACGGTACAAAACTTGCTGATGCAACAGTAGAATTAATAGATCCTGATACAAATGAAGTAGCTTATACAGCTACAACAGATGAAGAAGGTGTAGCTCTATTTGAACAAATAAGAGCTGGTAGATATATCAGAAAAGTTAGCACATTAGCAGAATACTATGTAGTTCCAGAAGATGCTGAACTATATGCAGAAGATCCAGAAGAACCAACTAAAGTTGAAGTAGAAGTTAAATTTATAAAAGGTAATATAGTTGTATATAAAACTGATGCTGAAACTGGTGAACCAGTTCCTGGATGCAAATTCTCTATTACTAACGAACTTGGAGATGTTGTAGCAGAAGGTGAAAGTGATGAAGCAGGATACTTCAAAGCTGAAAACCTAAGATATGGTGTATACTATGTTGAAGAAACTGAAGCAGCAGAAAATTACGAGAAAGATGATACAATCTTTGAAGTAATTGTTGACGAAGATGGTGCAACATACGAAGTTGACTTTACTAACGTTCCTACAGGAGATATAGCAGTAGTCGCTTATGTAGTACTTGCTCTTGTATCTCTAGCAGTAATAGTTAGAACAGTTAAAAAAATGAAAATGAACTAATATAGATTTAGTTAATAAGCTAGTATGATTTTCATACTAGCTTTTTTTATATATAAAATAAAAGAGTAGTAATTGCAATAGCTTACTACTCTTTTTCTAAGATTAACTTTTTTGTCTCAAGTTTAGACTTTTGACGATTATAGTCTTTCTTAGACTTGTGAGGACCACATCCAGACATAGGCATGTTAGCAAATGGTGAACGTGTGTGTTTCATTATCTCTCTAGAATCAATCTTGATGATAATCTTTTCCTTCTTCATTTTCTTCATCTCCTTATAAATTTTTAAATTGGTTTAATATTAAATACGTAATTATATTATACCATAAAGATTACATAATTACAAGCATATAACAAAAAATGCATTTATACATATAATGTATAAGGTGATTAAATGATAAATTTTTTTAAAGAGTTATATCATGATGCTAAAAATATAAAATTAAAAGATCCTGCAGCTAGAAGTGTTTTTGAGGTCATATTACTTTATCCAGGGTTTCATATATTAATTTATCATAAAATAGCACATTATTTATATATAAAGAAAAGATATGTACTAGCAAGAATGATATCTCAAATAGGAAGATTTTTTACCGGAATAGAAATTCATCCTGGAGCAAAAATTGGAAAAAGACTATTTATAGATCATGGTATGGGCATTGTGATTGGCGAAACAGCAGAAATAGGCGACGATTGCACACTATATCATCAAGTAACACTTGGCGGTACAGGAAAAGACGTAATAAAGCGTCATCCTACTTTAGAAAATAATGTTACTATTGGATGTGGTGCTAAAGTATTGGGAGCTATAACAATAGGTGAAAATGCTAAAGTTGGAGCTGGTGCAGTTGTATTAAAAGATGTTTCTTGTAATGCAACGGTAGTAGGAATACCAGCAAAAAAAGTAGGCGATTCAAAATGAATCACCTACATATTATTTTTCAACAACTTGTACTTTTACATTAAATGTATCAGCAAGAGTTGTCAAATAGGATTCTAAGTTAATTTTGGCTTGTAATTTATTTGCATCATTATCAATTTTTTCAATGATACTTTTTCGTGCTATTTGTTCGAAAGCAGTCATTTCATTTGGTGAATAAGAACTTCCAAATATACTTTTGTTAGTAGAAGTTGAAAGCTCTGTTATATCAACAGATGAAAGTAATATATCATGATAGTCATAATATATAGTAATTGTTGCATCATCTTTTATCACAGATTTTATTTTGTTTGTTTCAATAGTAAATGCTGTATTATAATTAGCATAAACTTTAATATCTGAGTTAAATAACCATTCTGTCCATTTGTTGTTTTCAGGTGTTTTATCATGAGATAAGGTTATTTTACCAGATGTTCTTAGAATAGTTAGTGCAACATCATTATTAATATTTTCTACAAAATTTTCTGCTTTTTCGATTTCGTGATTTAATAGTTCTTCTTGTAGTTTAGCATCGCTTTCGGCTTGTACTTCTCTTTTTACTTCATCTACTTCTTGATTTTTGTATTGTATAAATTGATATCCTAAAAATATCGCAAAACATAGTAACACAAAAATTAGAATCCCAAAAATTTTTTTAGCAATCTTTTTCATAGTTAGCCAACCTCCTTTTAAAATTTTAAAAAAATAAAAAAATATACAAGCACGTAATTATTATATCATACTTTACATAAAAAGTAAACAGAAAACTGAAAGTATTTAAAAAACTGCTATACAAAGCAATATAAGAACACAAAGTAACATTTTTGATTATTTTATTTAACACTTATGTAATAATAGATAAAAAAATGGTATTTTTTAGGCAAAAAACATACTCCTATAGTTTCAATTAGCGATAAAATATAATTATGAAAGTGAGGTAAATAATATATGAAAAGCAAAAAAGTTATTTTATCCTGTTTAGTAGTATTTTTTATAACACTTTTAGCGGTAGTAGTTCCAAGTATTCATGCTGATACTGAAGAACAACCTATCACAACAGAGGAAGGCTTCGAGGTAGACGAAGTAGAAATTGCAAAAAAGGATGTTATTTCTACTGAAGATTATATTTTAAAAAATATTAATAAACAGTATGCAAATAATGAAAAACTTGAACCTGCAGATATTATAACTGTTAAGCAAACATTAGCAGAAGATGCAAAATTACCTGCAGAAAAAACTATTAATTCTATGTGGAATGAGTATGGTGATGCATTCATTATAATGAATGAAGCATATATACTTATGTACAACACAGATGATAATAGTGATTACTATGTAGCATATGTTGATACTATGCACAATGATGAAAATTCAAAAGTAGTAGATTACACATTTGCGTATGCAAACACAAATGCTGAATTAATTAATGATGCTATTTTTGATAATGAAACTGGACTTGCGTATATACCTAAAAAATATACAGAGGAAAATAAAAATGGAGAAGGTTTGATGAACGTACAACTTCAATTATTACAAGCATGTAATTCATCAACACCAACTAGAAAAATAGATGTAAAAATAGATGCAGAAAATATATCAGGAAAAGTTGCAACATCAGGTGAAGCAGAAGTTAGTGATACAAAATCTGCTATAGGTATACCTGTAGCTTTAAATGATAAAGCAAAAGCAAACATTACTAGTGATAAAATATTAGTATATGTAAATGGTACATTGAGCCATTCATATTCATATCATGAAGCAGAAGGTGTTTTAACATTAGAAGTACCTGCTACTAATATTGAAACAGTAGAGATATCTATTAGTGATGAAAATATTAAAGTAAATCTAGAATATGAAAATAGTCAAATAATGCCAATGGACTTGGATCCAAATATTACATCAGATTTAAGTGAAATGAGAGATTTTGGTACTACATGGACTGTAAGTGCTTTACCACAAGTAGGTGCTACAATTTATATTAATAACGCAGAAGTTGAATACTTAGATGAAACTACTGGAAGACATGATGAGACTTTTGATAAAAACGTATATGCATTCATTTCACCAGGTGTTGTTTCTGTATCAGAAGCAGATATGAAAGAAATGGTAAGACGTATTGTTAATGGTGGAACAATGGATAGAGTTGGTAATGTTAAATCATTCATGCAATACAGAGCACATGTACCAACTATTAGTGTACAAGATAGCAATGGCGTTACTTATACTATGCCAGATGTTAACTATGTATTAAAATGTGCCCATGCCGAAAGTTTTGCAACACATACAAAATTGACAGACAACAGATTAATGATAAGAGTATTTGATGTTTCTCAAGACCATATAGTAGTTGGTATTGTTACAGCAACAACACATAACCAAACAGGAACAGCTGTATTAAGAATACCAATTGTTGGAATAGAGCTAAATGGAAATCTACAAATAGAGAAAAAAGACTCTTATGGAACATATAGAGAAGGTGCTACATTCCATATAGAAGGACCTGGAGGAAGCTGGGATGTAACAACAGGACCTGACGGAAAATATCAATTAAACGATATTAAAGCAGGAGATTATACTATTACTGAGACAACTGCTCCAGATAAAATGATAAATGAAGAAGCAGGAAGAACAACTACAGTAAGAGTAGAACAAGGAAGTCAAACAACATATACAAGAACAAATGGATATCCAAGAGGAAGCGTAAGACTTGTAAAATATGACTCAGAAAATAGAGGAAATACAAAGGGAGACGCAAAACTTGAAGGAACAACATTTAAACTTGTAGCTACAAATGACATATATGAAGGAAGCACAAAAATATATAGTGCTGGACAAACAGTACAAGAAAATATAGTAGCAGATAGAGATGGTAATACACCGGCTGTTACAAATCTACCAGTAGGAAATTACTACTATGAAGAAACAAAAGCTGGAGAAGGATTTAAAAAATCAATAGAAAAAGTATATGTTGAAGTACCTTATGAAGGACAATATACATATTCAATTCCTGAAAGATTAACAGAGATGGGAAATGAAGAAATAAAAGGAAATGTAAAAATAGAAAAAGTTTTAGGAGCAACAGATTATGACCCATCAATAAAACTTGCAGGAGCACAATTTACTATAACATTAAAAAATGATTCATCTCAATCATATAAAACAAATGTATCAGGTGCTGATGGTATATGTACAGCAAATGGAATACCATATGGTAGATATACAGTATCTGAAACAACTGTACCACCAGAAGCAAACAAAGTACCAGACTTTGATGTATTTATTGAAGAAGATGGAAAAACATATCCTGAAAGTAGTGGTGGAACATATACAGTAGAAGACAAATCAAAAGATATGCAAATTGCTGTAACAAAGGAAATAGTTTTAAATCCAGGTGAAGCAACAGATGCCAAAGTAAGTGGTGCATATTTCACAGTATATAGAGATCCAGGATGTACAAAACAAGTATGTGTAATTGGACCAACAGATGATAAAGGATATGCAATATCTGGAAAAATGAGAACTGGAGAATATTACTTAAAGGAAACAACATTCCCAACAGGAATAGACCCAGACGCTGTAATATCTAGAGAAAATGTAACATATAGAAATAAAGTATATACAGTAAAATCAGATAATAAAGCACAAGGTACAGAAACAGTAACAGTACCAATAACAATAAAAAATGAACCAATAAGAAATGATATAGTAATACATAAGGAAGCACAAAAAACATCAAATACAACACAATTCCCAATAGATCAATGTGAATTTACAGCAACTCTAAAATCTACAATGGGAACAGGTAGTGTATATTCAGTAAAATCTACAGCTGAAACAAGAAGAGAAGATGGATATTGTATAATAGAAAACTTACCTTATGGAGATTATGAAATAGAAGAAACAAAAGTATCACCAATAACATTAAAATGTGATAATTTTGATATCTTCATAAAATTAGATAGAAAAGTAAAAACAACACCATATGAGCCAAAAGATTCTACACTTAAATTTGAACCAGACGGAGTTCATGCATGGGTAGATGAAAATGGAAAACTTGTAGATATATCTAAAAAAATGCAAATAAAAGTAAGAAAACAAGATTATGATATAGATTTATATGGAAAAAATGTAGCAGGTTCATATGATTGGACACAAGGAGACGCACAACTTAAAGGAGCTATCTATCAAATATATAGATATGATCCACAAACAGATGATTATACAGAATATGTATATGATATAACAGTAGATCATAAAGATAGTGAAGGATATTGGTGTGCAGAATCAGATTGGTTATTAGTAGGTAAATACTGCGTAAAAGAAAAAGTATTAAGAACAGAAATGGTAAATGGAAAGAAAGTTGAATATTCATATGCAGAAGGATATTTAGCTGATCCAAATACATACTACTTTGAACAACAACCAGATTTACAACAAGTAGAAAAATCATATCATAAAGATGTTTCAAAAGAAAAAGTAGCAAGAGGCTCTTTAAAAGTAATAAAATATAATGGAAATCCTGATGGCACAGAAGAATCACCTGCAAAGGGAGCTATCTTAAGATTAACATTAGATAGAGATTCAAGTATATATTATGATGTAACAATAGATCAATATGGATATGGAGAATTCGTAGATAGTATATATCATAATGAATATCCAGATGAATTATATACAATACCATATGGAAAATATACAGTAACAGAAGTAAAAGAAAGCAATAAAGGTGAACATCTATACATTCAAAATGAAGATGTAGAAGTAGCTAAAGACGATGGAGAAAAAGTAGCAAGACAAGGAGAAATAGAATACAGAATAGAAGCAGATGAGCTTATACCATTCTATTTTAAAATAGTAAAGAAAGATAAAGATACAGGAGCAACTGTAAAACTTACAGGAGCAAAATTCAAAATATGGGATCTAAATGAGAATGAATGGGTTACACAAATGGAAACACCAAGTGGAGATTATATAGATGAATTTGAAGTAAATGATCAAGGATATTTATATACACCACAAGAGTTATACCCAGGAAAATATGTAATATATGAAACAGATACTCCAGAAGGATATTATTTAGAAGATGACTTTAGATTACCTGCAAATCCAAGCGATTATGGAAAAGTAGGAGGAAAAACAGTAACAGTTCTAAAAGATACATTAGGATTACCAGAGGATACACAATATCCAGAAGGTGGAACTTATGTAGGAGAATTCATATATACAGTAAATATGGAAGATAGACCATTAAAAGTAATACTAGAAATTGACAAAACAGGTGAAATGTTAACTGATTCAAAAACAGATTCAACAAAATATGGAACAGAATATACACCTGTATATACACAAAGAGGACTACCAGGAGTAACATATGAAATAAGAGCAGCAAAAGATACATATTCACCAGACGGACAATTAAGATATAGAGAAAATGAATTGGTAGATACAATAACAACAAACGAAGAAGGTATAGCTAAAACTAAAGAAATGTATCCAGGTGAATTTACAATAAAAGAAGTAGTAACACCTGAAGGATATGTAACAGATAAAAATATACCAAATATAGTTCTTGAAAACAATGATAAACTAACAAGAGTAAAGACAATAAAGAAAGATTTATCAAATATAAGACAAAAATTAAAATTAACATTTAAGAAAGATTATGAAGACTTAAAATACTCAGAGAGTGAAAAAGAAGAAAGATGGGCAGTATTTGGAGTATACACTAAGAATGATATTAGAAATGTTGAAGGAAATGTAGTAATAAAAAGAGATGGATTAGTAGATGTAATAAGAGTAGAAAATGAGGAAGAAGATGTAACAAGTAACGTAGATTTACCAAAAGGAACATACTATGTAAAAGAGCTTGAAGCATCATATCCATATGAATTAATAAAAGAAGCAAAAGAAGTTACTTTAACATATAAAGGAACAGATGATGAGTATGTAACATTTACAATGGATAAAGTAACAAACACATTTGAAAAAGGAACAATAACTTTAATAAAATTATCAAGTTCAACACTTGGAAATGTAGTATTAGATGGAGATAATTTAACTGTAGAAGGTCAAGATGAAAAACTTGCTCAAATCTTAGATGACGTAAAGAATATGACAGATGATGAAATAAGAACATATTTAGCTTCTCAAGATGTAGAATATGTAGCAGGTGCAGAATATAGCGTATATTTAGATTATGAATGCACAAGACCACTATATAAGAAAAATCAAGTAACTGGTAAAATGGAAGAAACAAAACTTGTAACAGATAGCTCTGGAATGGTAAAATTAGAAGATTTACCAGTAGGTAAATACTATCTAAAAGAAACTTATGCACCAGCAGAATATAAAATGTCTGAAGAAGTAATAGAGATAGAACTAACAAGAGAGCAAAGAGATTCAACAGTGTACAATGCATTAGTAGATGAGAGTGTACATGGTGAATGGATTCAAAAGACAGATATATTTACAGGAGATGTAGTACCAGATTGTACATTTGAAATAACAGATAAAAATGGTAAAGTGTTATTACGTTCAATAACAGATGAAGATGGTGTAGCATATATACCAGTAGATATGTTTGAAGATGGTGAAAAATATTACTTCCAAGAAATCGACGCACCAGAAATATATGATTTAAATCCAGAAAAACATGAATTTACAGCAAAAATTGAAGATGGAAAATGGGCAGCTGAGAAAATAGAAGTAACAAATACAAGAAAGAAATCAAAAGTAACATTTGAAAAACTAGATGTTGCAGATTCAACAAGAATACCAAATTGTAAATTCGAATTAAGAAGTCTAGAAACAGATTTCGTAGTAGAAGGTGTAACAGACGAAAATGGAATATATGTATTTGAAGATATACCATATGGTAAATACACTTATACAGAGTTAGAAGCACCAGATGAATATATCTTAGATACAGAACCACATGAGTTAGTAGTAGATGCAGAAGAAGTAAAAGTAAAAATAACTAACGAAAAGGCACCAGAATTACCAGATACTGGAGATATAGCTGTAATAGCATTAGTTGCAGTAGCAGTAGTTTGTGTACTTGGAATAGTATTTGTAGTAGTTAGAAATAGAAAAAAAGCTACTAATAGAGATTAATACTTTCTAGAGTTATAATAAAAGAGACGACCTATGTCAGGTCGCCTCCTTTTGTTTGGATTTTTTGTTTTCTTTGCGTCTTGCTAGAAGATTGTCTATTAACACGAACAAGTACCCCATTATTAGAAAACATAGACAAATAATTATTATGTATTTGAAAACACCAAACACACCAAGTTTGTCTATATCTAAAAAGAAGTACGCGTATTTTTTCGAACCACCTACACTAAAGAATCGACCTCCCATTGAAGAATATAAATACACGTAAAATAAATACAGCATTGGAAAAAATTGCCATAATAAGGGATAATATAATTTAAAATGTCCTTTTTCATCACATATAAAATAGTCAAGCAACACCATAAGTGGCGTTATAAAATGAACAAATATGTTTGACACTCTAAATATATTAGATGACGCGGTTTTGACATCCATAATGAAATTTGATGGATGCAAAGATACTGCATATATTACAAAAGTAAGCAAAATTACCATTGTAATAGCTCCCTTAAGAAAATGATATAATTCAGTTTTCTCCCAATTTGGTTTTATTTTAGATATTAATATACTTCCAAGAAAGAAAAAAAGTACGAATAAATTACTCTGCATAGTGTAAAATGATAAAATGCCTTTAATTGACGTCGTTCTTAAAAGATTAGACAAAACTCCTGTTAAACAGCATACAATAGTAGCTATTCTGAACGCAAAAGAAAATCTCCTTCTGCTATTCATGCTTGCACCACCCTTCATAGCGAATATTATAGCATAATTTGAGCTTTTTTTCAAGCTAAAAGTTTACGATAATAATTTGACAAGAATTAATTATCACGATATAATATAGAAAATATAAAATTAAATGTAAAAATAAAGATGGTTGAAATGTAGTAGGATATATGAAAATGGAGGTAGAAATGAGAGCTTTAGTAACAGGAGCATCCTCTGGAATTGGATATAGTATTGCAAGGTATCTTAGTAAATTAGGGTATGACTTGATAGTAGTAGCAAGAAGAAAAGACTGCTTATTAAATCTAAAGAGAGAATGTAAAACAGATGTAAAAGTTGTAGTTCTAGATTTAAGCATTATATCTAATATGTATAAGTTACATGAAATAACAAGTAAATATGATATAGATATAGTAGTAAATAATGCTGGTGTTGGTCTTTATGGTGAATTCTATGAAATAGATACTAGCAAGGAAATAAGTATGCTAAACTTAAATGTAATTGCAACAGATGTTATTACTAAATTATATTTAAAAGATATGGTAGAAAAAAATAGTGGCAAAATATTAAACATATCCTCTATTTTAAGTTTTATGCCTGGACCGTTAATGAGCTCATATTATGCTAGTAAAGCATATATTACTAGTATGAGTAGAGCAATAAATACAGAATTAAAAATGAAAAAAATTAATGTTAATGTTTCTACACTTTGTGCAGGAGCAGTCGATACAAATTTTAATTCAGATTTAGGTGTAAACTACTTTTTTCCACCTAGTTCATCAGAAAAAGTAGCGGAATATGCAATAAATAAATTGTTAAAAAACAAAGAAATAATAATACCAGGTACTATTAATAAAATAATGTATTTTTTAAATAAAGTAATTCCAATAAAATTTTCAAAATATTTTATATATATGACTCAAAATGGAAAAAGATATTATTAATAACTTAGCATTTAAGCTAAGTTATTTTTTTTGTATAAAATTATTTTTTTCTACCATAACAATAATAGGAGTAAAATGCTATGAATAATATTTTAGAATATATAAAAAGTAGAGCAGAAAATATAGATGATATATTTTTTAGAGAAATAGCTATAAATGATAAAAAAGTATATTTGGTTTCAAGTGATGCTATGACAAATTCGGAATTATTATCTAATTTTGTAATTAGAAGTATAGTGGAATGTTTAAAAGACACTGAAGAAGAAAATGATAATTTAAAAGATAAAATAATGAAGAAATTAGGCGAAAATAAAATTCAATTTGAAGATGTACTTGCAATAAATAAAATAAAAAAAATAGATATAAAAAATGAAGATATATTTAAATATATATTTTCTGGATTTGCAGTTATAATCTATGAAGAAAATGTATATGTGGTAAATGTTAAAGCATCTCTTACTAGAAGTATTTCTGAACCATCAAATGAAACTTCGGTAAGGGGTGCTAAAGACTCTTTTGTAGAAAATATATTACAAAATGTAGGCTTAATTAGAAATAGGATAAAGTCTGCAAATTTGTTATACAAGGAACAAGAAATAGGTACAAAAACTAAAACAAAAGTAGCACTTATGTATATATCGGATATTGCTAAAAAAGATTTAGTGGATTATGTGCAAAAGAAGATAAGCAAAATAGAAATTGATGGAATATTAGATGTTAATTATATTCAAGAATATATAGAAGAAAAAAATGACTCAGATTTTCCAGTATCAATAAATACGCAAAGACCAGATGTAGTTTCATATTATTTACTACAAGGAAGAATAGTAATTTTAGTAGATAATAGTCCTTTTGTACTTATTCTACCAGCTTTTTTTGAAGACTTTGTAAACAATATAGATGATTTATATCAAAAATCTAAAAATGTTACTATTACTAAAATAGTAAGATATATATCGTTAATTATAACTATAATTACACCAGCATTATATCTATCTTTAATAACCTTTGACCAAGAGTCAATACCAGGAGATTTATTAACATCATTTGCAGCTCAAAGAGAAGGAGTACCATTTCCAGCATTTTTTGAAGCAGCTGTTATGATATTTGCTTTTGAAATTTTAAAAGAAAGTGATATGAGAGCTAATAAAGTATCTGGCAATACTCTTTCAATAGTTGGTGCGTTGATATTAGGTGATGCTGCTGTAAGTGCTGGAATAGTTTCTCCAATAATGATAATTGTTGTAGCTATAACTACTATTTCTGGATTAATGTTTTCGGATATTAATATAGTAAATGCTCTTAGAAAATGGAGGATAATTTTTATGCTATTTGCAAGTTTATGCGGAATAATAGGAATGGGAATGGCCTTTACTTTCTTTGTTACTAGTTTAGTTGCAACAAAAAGCTATACAAAGCCTTTTACATATCCTGTGGCACCATTTAATTATACAGAAGCAAGTAAAAATTTACTAAGCAGAATAAAAATTCCGAAAGATAATAAAAGACAAAAGATACTTACTAATAATTTAACTAAAAGTAGGTGATAATATGAGAAAATATGTTTTAGTATTAATACTTTTAGTGCTTGCATTTAATGGAATGGATAATTTAAGAGAGTTAACCAATTTAGCTATTGTTACATCAATAGGAATAGATATAACAGAAGACCAAAAATACTTAGCTACAGCTATAGTATTAGATACTAGTAGCAAAGAAAATTCAAATGAAGGAATAATTTATGAAGCAGAAGGAAATACTGTTCAAGAAGCAGTAAGAAATATAGTAGATATTTCTCCTAAAAAATTGTATATTGGACATTTAGAAACTTTAATAATATCTGAAGAAATAGCAAGGGAAAAGCTGATGAGTACATTAGACTTTTTTATTAGAGATAATGAAGGAAGTAATAATTTTTATCTTTTTGTAGCAAGTGGAAGTAACTCTAAAGAAGTAATAAAAGCAATAAATGATAGTAAAGAAAGTATGAAAGAAAAATTACTATCTTCTACAAGATATAAAGGAAATTGTAATAAAGATACATTAAATGATATTATACAAGATATATTAAAGCCAGGAAAAGATGTTCTAGTAAATTCATGCAAAATTGAAGATAAAAATGTAAAAATTGAAAATATGGCGTACTTTAAGTCGTGGAATATGCAAGGTTTTTTAAATGATCAAGAAAGTATAATGCTTAATATATTAAATAATAACATAGAAAATACCATTATAACTACAGAAAATGCAAATAGAAATATTGTATCAGAAGTAATATCTAGTAAATGTAAAATGAAACTTAATAAAGAGACAAACACTATAAATATAGATATAGTTATGGAAGCTAATATTTCTGAGACTGGAAAAGAAATTACAATACAAAATAAAGAGGAAATGGATGATGCAGAAATATTATTAGAAAAAATAGTAAAAGAAAAAATTGAAGAATGTATTAAAAAAATGAAAAATGAATATAACTCAGATTTAATAGGAATAGGAAATTTGTTATATAGAAAAAAAGATTCATTATTTAAAGATAATGATTATTTGAGTAAAATTAATATTCTAGCAAATGTAGATTTTAAAATATTAAATCAGGGAGGTGTAATTAAAAAATGGTAGAAAAAGAATCAGAAAAAATACATAGTCTAGGATATAGTTTTATTATTTTTACTTGCTTTTTATCTATATTTATTGGTAAAGGCACATATGTTATGTTTTCACTCACTAGTAACGATACACTTATTTGCTCTATATTTGGATTTTTAGCAAGTTTTGTCTTAATAGCAATAATTAGTTATATAATTAGCAAAAATCAAAATAAAGACATTTTTGAACTAAATAAGAGCATATTTGGAAAAGTTTTAGGAAATATTTTAAATTTTGCATTATGGATAGGATTTTTTATAGTAAGTATAATTATTTTATATAATATGGCAGATTTTTTTAATACACAATATTTACCAGAGACATCAGTAGAGTATCTAAAAATGCTAGTAATATTACCGTTAATATACATATCTACTAAGAATTTATCTACATTAATAAAAATGAATCAAATATTAGCTATAGTCTCATTATTATTAAATTTAATAAGTTTTATAGGAATATACAACAAGATAGATTTTATTAATCTAGAGCCTATTTTTGTATCTAGTAAAATTAATATTATAAAAAGTGTAATTACATACTTCATTTTATCTATAGTTCCACTGAGTATATTGCTTGTTACAAATAAAAATAGTGTAAAGGATAGTGAAAGACTAAATAAAAACTTAATTAAAGTATTTATACTAACAAATATAATTTTAATTTTAATAATAGCTTTTACAATACTTATTTTAGGACCAGAGTACTTAGAAATATTTAGATTTCCAGAATATATAACTTTAAAACAGTTTAGCTTATTTAATATACTAGAAAGAGTAGAAAATATATTAGCCTTAAATTATTATTTTAATTGTACTGGACTACTTGCATTTCTATATTATTTTTTAATAAACTATATGCCACAAACAAAGTACAGAAGATACTATTCCATAATAATAGCTATTTTACAAGTATTAGTAACTAAAATTATATTTAAAAATACAATATCCTTTATTGAAGTGTTAAAAGGGTATTTCGTATATGCTGTATTTTTCTTTATTCTACTACCAATATTAATTACTTTTTTAAAATTGTTTTTTAATAATATAAAAAATAAAAAAATGTCAACTTAATGCGTTAAAAATATTGCAATTATGCACAAAAAATGTTATAATTTATAATGTACTGTTTAGAAATAAAATAAGACTAATTTTTTAATAAATAATGGGGGATGTAGTTTAAATGAAGAATAAAAAAGCAGTAGATGAAGTAAAAATGCGCGAATATATTGGAGTATTAGATGTAATAAAAGACACAGTAGGTGAGAGAAATAAAGCAAGTATATGCCTAAATAACTATACATTAAAGACTTTAGCAGGATATACACAAGATTCCACTGAAGATAATTTTAATATGTACGTTAAAAATTATTTAGATAAATTGTCTTATGATGAACATAACAGAAAAGTTGGAGAAGCTAAAAAATCAAAAGATACAGAAAAATTACAACAATTATCTAACGAAGTTATGGGAATGGCTGGATATGTTAATGGAGATACTCAAATGTCACCAAAGGCTATAAATCAATATGCTAAAAGTTTTGTTGATAGAACTTTACTAGATAGAAAATTTTCAAAGTTATTTAAAGCTATAGAAAGCGGAAATGATGCTGTTATAGACCAAGTATACAAAGAAATCTATAGCATGACTAATTATAGCCAAAATAGACCTTATGGCGTTGTAAACCAATATGCGCAAACATTTGTAGATGGCAGAATTGATGAGTTTATCCAAAGAGGAATACACAGTACCATTGAAATTGAAGATAAACAGCAATATGCTATTTAATATTAAAACTTGAAATTTAGATTTCAAGTTTTTTTCTTGTTATAATACTAATTTTGTGATAGAATATAGAGGAAATATCATTAAAGCAAAAGTTCTTTAAAATCAAGATAAAAATGGAGTTGAGAATATGTATAAATTAGGCGATAAAATAATAGAGGACTGTGGAAATAAAGCAAAATATTTATCTATACTAAAAGCTAAAGGGTATAATATACCTTTAGGCATTGTAATTGATTTTGAAGAATTTAAAAATATAATTAAAGCTCAGAAGTTAAATTTTGAAACAATAGATAAAATTGAAATACCGGATCAAATTATAAACAAGATATTTGAAGAACTACCTAAAGATAAAAAGTACGCAATAAGAAGTAGTGCAAACATAGAAGATTGTAGAAATATTTCTTTAGCTGGAAAGTTTAGTACATTTTTAAATGTCGCACCAGATAAAGAATGTGTAAAAGATAAAATAAAAAGTTGTTTCTTATCACTATATAGCGAAGATAATCTTCAATTTTACAGAAAAAATAAAATAGATATAAATAAAATTGAGATGAGTGTAATAGTACAAGAAATGATTGAAAGCAATGTAAGTGGTATATTATTTACTGTAAATCCAACTACAGGAAAAGACACTGAAATAGTAGTTGAATTTTCTAAAGGCTCAGGTGAAGTAGTGAGCGGAAAAGCTATTCCAGAAAGAATATCATATGACTGGAAAGAAGAAAAATATATTGAGCAACCAAAGGTTAATCTTTTAGGAGAAAATTCAATTAAAAAGATAATTAATATATCTTTAAATTTGCAACAAGAGGTAGGTTTTCCAGTAGATGTTGAATTTGGAGTATACGATTCAAAATTATATATATTTCAAGTAAGACCTATAACAAAAGTGGAAAACAAAGAGTTATATTATAGATTTACAAGTGTTAATTTAAGTAATACTAAAACTATATCTAGATTTTTATGGTCTATAAATGAGAAAATATACAATACAACTACTTTAAGCTTTATAAAATCATTAAAGATATTCAATATGAATGAACTTCCAAAGCCAATAGTTGAATTAAAATTCTCAAGACTATATTGGAATTTAACTTTGTTTAAAAGTGTTTTGGAGCAAGTACCAGGCTATGTTGAAAGAAATGTAGATGAGTTATTAGGAGTAAAAATAGATTATTTAGATAATGGAATAGAAAATATAGAAAGCTCTAAAAAAATAATAGGGAGATTTAGTAAAAAGAATATAATTAATTTAGTAAAAAAACAATTTGTTAATGTAGAAGAATTTAGAAAAAATAAATTAAATGAAATTAATTTATTAAAAGAAGACTTAATTAATGAAGATAATAAAGTTGTATTTGAAAAAGTAAAGGATGCAATAAACTTATTCTATGATGTTAAGAGTATGTATATTTGGCAGACATATATCAATATAATATACAGAACTTATATGAATAAAATACTTGGAGATACTTTAAATAGCTCAGAAATACAAAGTATATATTACGGAATTGATGATAAATATAAAGAAGGACCATATCTTCATATGTGGGATACTTCTAGAAAAATAAGAAAAAATCCAGAAAGGCTAAAGTTTTTTGAAAATAACTTGGACGCAGAAATATTTTACTTATATAGAAAAGATAGAGAAAATCCATTAATAAAAGATTTCTTGACAGATTTTATTGATTTATATGGATACCATTCATTTAATGAAACAGATATAGTATATAAACCTTATGATGAAGAAATATTAAAAGTAATAAAAACATACCGTGATATTTTAGAATTAGATGATAAATTTGATCCATTAAGAGAATTTAAACTACAAAATAAAGTATATGAAAACACATTAGAAAAAATAAAAGAATGTCCTAAAAAATCACAAGTAAGAACTATGCTAAAAGAGATAGACTTTATGAGAGAGCTAATAAAAAAATCAAATTTACTTAAAGATTTAGTATTAATAGCTCAAAATTTATTAAGAAAATATATGCTTAAAGTAGCAAAAATATATAAAAATGAGTTTATCATTGAAAATGAAGAAGATATATTTAATCTTGATTATAAGTATTTCTTAAATGATATGTCAAATTATGATTATACTGAAGTGAAGAAAATAGCAACAAAAAATAAGATATACACTAATTCTTTTAGAAACTATGAACCTATAAATGATATTTTCCCATGTTCAAGGCAATATATAAATATGGACTCAAGCAGGAATTATAAAGGTATTGGTGCAAGTTTTGGAAAAGTTAGTGGAAAGGCTTGTATAGTCAATTCAAAAGAGGAATTAAAAAATTTAAGAAAATTCGATATATTAATTACTAAGTATATTGATCAAGATATATTTAAAGAATTAAATTTAAATGATGTATCAGGAATAATTACAGAATATGGAGGAGTATTAAGTCACTTAGCAATAAATGCAAGAGAAAATAGAATTCCTTGTGTAGTTGGACTTAAAGATGCTACTAAAAATATAAAAAATGGTGAAGATGTATTGGTAAATGGCGATACAGGAGAAGTAATATGTTAAAGGCTTGAATTAAATTCAAGTCTTTTTTAATATATTCTCTAATATTTCAACTGCGTTTGACGCAGCACCTTTTCGTATATTATCTGCTACACACCAAAAATTTATTCCATTTTCGACACTAAAATCTCTACGTATTCTTCCAATATAAACTTCATCTGTACCAGTTACAAATGTATTTATTGGATAAATTTCTCTTTTAATATCATCAAGTACAATAATTCCTTTAGAATTATTTAGTAATGATTTTATATCATCAATTTTAAAATCATATTCAAGTTCTACACTTATACTTTCACTATGACAATTTAAAACTGGTACTCTAACGCAAGTGGCTGTAACTGGAAGTCTAGGCTTTTTAAGTATCTTTCTGGTTTCTTCTATCATTTTCATTTCTTCTTTAGAATAGCCATTATCTAAAAATACATCTATTTGAGGAATACAATTATTAACAATAGGATATTGAAATTTTTCAGTTGTATTATTTAATAAATCATCAATTCCTTTTTTTCCTGCACCAGATACAGCTTGATAAGTTGAGTATATAACTCTTTTTATTTTATATTTATCGTCTAATACTTTTAATGGTATAACGGCTTGAATAGTTGAACAATTAGGATTAGATATTATATTAAAATTGTCATATGCATCTTCCATATTTACTTGTGGTACAACTAATGGTACTGACTTATCCATTCTAAAGCAAGAACTATTATCAATTACAATACAACCATTTTGAGCAGCTATTTTAGCATATTTTTCAGCAACACTTGCTCCAGCAGAAAAAAGAGCATATTGAAATCTATTATTATCAAAACTATGTTCAGTAAGTTCTTCAACTATATATTCTTTATCCATAAACTTTACTTTTTTCCCTTTAGACTTACTAGAAGCCAAAAGTACATAACTATCTATATTTAGCTTTTTTTCTTCAAGTACCTTTAAAAACATTTTACCAACTACTCCAGTAGCACCAACTATTGCTACATTAATCATAAAATCACCTCATTAAAATATATTAATATATGAAATATATATTCATAATTGTTTTAATAACTTTACATAAAAAAGAAAACGTGATATAATTATGAAGAATTTTTACTTAGGACGAATATAAAATTTTATAGGAGGTGTATAACTATGAGTATTAGTTATGAAAATTGTTTTTTCAAAAGGATATGGAATAAATTATTCCATAAAGTAAAATACTTAGATGTACCAGTACAATATACTCCAAAAGAAGTTAAACTTAAAATATATGATATAATAGGTTTTCTTTCTAATCGGGTTTGATATAGGTGGTAAGTTTATAGACAATATGTATCAAAATGTTGAAAATTTAGGAATATATTTTTATGATTTAGGTCAAGATACTATTGATGTTGAATTTAATACGTATATGAATACGGTAAGGAAAGAAACAATTAGATTATATGAGAATTCTACTTTAATTTTTAAAAATCCAATAACAAAATCAGGAATTTTACTTGAAGTATTTCCTGTTTTAAGTTTAGCACGAACAGAAAAAACTAAATATTATATGAACATATATCTAAATGCAGTAAAGATAATTTCTAGAAGAAAAACTGATGAGAAAAAAATTAGTAAGAGCACTAAAAGATATACAGCGTTTTTTGGTATAAATTCTAAAGAAGTTATAACATACAATGATAGAATTGTCTCAATTAGTGATACAAGATATAGTTCATTAAATAGAGCAATCAACTATATAATGGCACAAATATTGTATGAGGCAATAGAAAACAAACCTTTTTTACTTGAACTAAGCCGAAAAGAAGAAAAAGAAATTAAAATTCTAAAGTATTATATTTCTAAAGGATACAATGATTATAGGTATTTCATTAAAGATTATATGTTATGTAGAAAAGAAAAAATTGAAAAGAATATAGCTAAAAATACAGATGTAAAAACATTAGAACAGCTAGAAGAAAAAATAAAGGGAAAAAATTGAAATTCCCTTTATTTTTTTAGCTAATGTCTTGTGGATTTACTAAATCGGTTAGTATCTGTGGATTTATATTTACTCTCCTAGTTGAAATTAACCAATCACAAAAGAACATACAAAATAGTACAATAGCAACTTTATTCATTATTTTTTTTGGAAACATTCCAACAACTTTTAATATTATAGGATGAACAAAGAATACATACATTGTTCCTAAAATTCCCCAACCAATTAGAATTGGTACAGTTGTATAATTTAATATATTTAAAAATTTGCCTGAATAATTCCACATTTCTATATTTAATATGTATTTAAAGCCTAAGCCACATAGAAGCTCAAAAGTTCCTAAAAGTAAAGAGGCAAATAAAAATATAATAGGAATATTCTTTTTATTAGGTTTTACATCATAAAAACAGCAGTATAGTATTAATGCACCAAATCCGTATATTGGACAATAAGGACCTAAAAACATTCCTCTTTTTACTATTTTACCAACACATAAAAATACATAGCCAGTTTCTACTAAATATCCAACAATAGATGCAAATGTAAAGACTATTACCATTTCAGCAAATGAAGCTTTATGTTTTGCGTATTTAACTAACTGAAAATTTTGGGATGACTTTTTCATAACTATCCTTTCTAAATTTTATCTAAATAAAATTTATCATCTAATTTAATAGAAATATCGTTTAAATAATCTAGCAAGTTATTATCTGGAAAACTAAAGCTATAGTTAACAGCATATAATAGTTGCTTATATTTTTTAAATTTTCTATTTATTTCATTTTTACCATATTTTGAATCCCCTATAATAGGATGAGATATGTTTGCAAGTTGAGCTCTTATTTGATGTGTTTTTCCAGTATGTATAATTACTTTTAAAATTGAGTAATTATCTTTTAGTACCTTTTTAATTACATCAAATTCTGTAATTATTTTTTGAGAATTAGGTACAAAACTATCATAAATCTTAGAATATCCATCAACTTTATCTTTGGTAATATATTTTTCATATATATAATGTGTAGCATCAAAGTCACAGCCATAGACATAAGCAATATATTCTTTAGTAATATATCCTTCTTTAAAGCCTTCTAACATGCATTTATATGCATCATCATTTTTTGTAAATATTATAAGACCAGCTGTATTTCTATCTAATCTGTGGCAAATTTTAATATTTTCCCCTTTATTTTTTCTTACATATTCTTCGAAAGTAGGCTCATTAATATTACCTTCTTCATTATTAGATAAGATGCCTTGTGGTTTATATACAACTAAGATGTTATCATCTTCATATATTATATCTAAATCTTTTGTAAAGCCAAATAATAAATAATCATCTATATATATTTGAAGTAAATCATCATTTCTTAATATATAGTTTGGGTCATTTATTCGTGTATTATTAATTTTTATATCTTTATTTCTTATAGCTTTATGTAGTAAAGATGAAGAAACATTTGGAAAATTATTTTTTAAATAATATATTAGCTTTTCATCTTTTTTTATATTAGAAATTTTTAATTGTTTCATAACTAAAATTATAGTACAAAAACACAAAAAAATCAATATTATGTAGAAAAAGTACAGAAATAAGAATATAATATAGTTATTAGTTCTAAAAGCAATTAAGAAAACATAAAACTATTGAAAGAACGACAAAATTATGCTAAAATATAATTTAACTTTTTAAAGGGAGTGATTTGTTTGAATACTAAAATGATAAAAGTTATATTAAATGGAGATAAAGAGATTTTAGTTGAGCAAGAAACAAAAGTTATAGATGTTATTAAAAAAGTAGGAATAGATGTTCAAAAGGAAAATATATTAGCTGTAAAAGTAAATAATAAAGAAAGATCAATAATGTATCATTTAATAGAAGATTGTACTTGTGATTTTATAACATATTACACAAGAGAAGGAGAAAGAATATATAGCAGAAGCCTTAAATTTATATTTTTAATGGCCTTACATAGATTAAATGTAAAATTACATTTCAAATTTTTAAATAAAACAGGAAGAGATTATTTTGCTTTTGTTCAGGAAGGTGAAGTTACAACTAAACTTGTAAAAGAAATAAAAGATGAAATGGAAAAAATAATATCTGAGAATATACGAATTATGAAAGAAAAGGGAAGCGATAGAAGAATAGCTAATTTCTTAGAAAATAAAGAACAAATTAAAAATATTGTAGATTTAAATTTAAATGAAAATTATACAGTATATTATGCAGATGATTTTTATACATATTTATATGGTTCTGTTGTAATGTATACAGGTGCAATAAAAGGTTTTGATCTAAGAAAATATAAAAATGGTGTAATTCTTATGCTGCCAGAAAGAGATAATATAGAAGAAGTAAAATATGATATTGAAACAAATAGAATGTTTGAATTATCAGATAAATTTTCAGAAGTTTGCAAAGTTACGTCAGTTGAAAGCGTTAATGACTTGAATAAAAAAGTAGTTGATGATAATATAGATAGTGTAATAAGAAGAGCAGAATTATATCATACAAATGAATTTTTTGAAATTACTAGAAGAATAGTTAGAAGTGGCACAATAAAAATAGTTATGTTAGCAGGACCGTCATCATCTGGAAAGACTACATCTGCTCAAAGACTTGCTGATACACTTATGGTGAAAAAGAAAAATGCAATAGTAATAAGTATGGATAACTATTTTAAAGATAAAGGTAATATTCCAATAGGTAAAGATGGAAAAGAAGACTATGAATGCTTTGAGAATCTTGAAATTGATTTGTTTAAAAAACAAATTTTAGATTTGTTAAAAGGAAAAAAAGTTATTCTTCCTACATTTAATTTTAAATTGCAAAAAAAGGAATATATAACTGAGCCAATAAAGTTGCAATCAAATGATATATTAATAATAGAAGGAATACATGCCTTAAATCCTAAAGCATCTGAGTTTATTCCAAAAGATAAAATATTTAAATTATATGTTGCACCAATGGTTAGTATTAGATTTGACGCATATACTATGTTGTCATCTAATGACTTAAGATTATTAAGAAGATTTGTAAGAGATAATTCAACTCGTGGTGTTAGTGTGGAAAAAACTATGGAATTATGGGAGAAAATTTGTTTAGGTGACGAAGAAAACATTTTCCCATATGTAGATAATGCAGATTATATTTTTAATACAAGTTTAATATATGAACTTGCAGCATTAAAACCAATAGTAGAAAAATTATTACTAAAAATTGATAGTAAAAGTATATATTACTCTGAAGCAAGAAGATTACTCAATATGTTAAGAAATTTTATAGGTATAGAAACTGATTTAATACCAAGTACATCTATTTTAAGAGAATTTATCGGTGGAGGATGTTACTTAAGATAAAATAAGGGGGAAGAAATTTTGGCTATAAAAAAGCAAACTTTTATGAATGGAGTCTTTGTAATAATGGGCTCTCAAATATTAATTAAGATACTAGGTTTCATATATAGAATAATTCAAACTAATTTTCCGCAATTTGCAGATGTAGGAAATAGTTATTATGGATCTGGTTATCAAGTATATACGTTTATACTTGCAATAGCAACAATGGGAATACCTAATACCATATCTAAATTGGTATCTGAAAAAATTACAATTGGAGATAGGAGAGGCGCACATAAAATATTTAAAATTGCATTTTTAGTATTTGTTAGTATTGCAACAGCATTTGCTTTAGCATTATTTTTCGGAGCAGGATTTATATCAAACAATATACTTAATAATCCAGGTGTAAAATATACATTAATGTCTTTATCTCCTGCAATCATATTTGTATCTATGTCCGCAGTTTTAAGAGGATATTTTATAGGTATGGAGAATGTAAGTGAATATAGTAAAGCACAAATAATTGAACAAGTAATTAATTGTGTATTTTCAATAATATTTGTAGTAATGCTACTTGGAACTACACCTGAAATTATGGCAGCAGGTTCAACTTTAGCAACTACAGTAGCTACATCTAGTGCATTCTTTTATTTAGTAAGATATTATAGGAAAAACAGAAAAGAAATTTGGGATGAAATTAATAAATCTAAAGAATTTGTAGCAGAATCAAGAAGAAAAATAGCAAAAAAATTAATATCTTATGCAGTTCCAATCTCTTTTGGAAGTGTTGTATCAGCTTTAGCTGGTCTAGTAGATGTTATAACTGTTGTTAATGGATTACAAGGATATGGATATGATTTACAACTAGCAAATGAAAAGTATGGTATACTTTCAGGAAAAGTAGATATTTTACTTGCAGTACCTTTATCTATTAATGTTGCATTCTCTGTAGCTCTTGTACCATTTATTTCATCTGCAATAGCAAGGCACAGAAAAGATGAAGCTGTAGGAAAAATAAAATATTCACTTAAGATTTCTTCACTTATAGCATTACCATGTACATTTGGATTATTTGTACTTGCAACACCAATATTTAAAATGTTATTCCCAAATGCACCAGAAGGAGCATATTTATTACAAATTGAATGTTGGTTAATATTCTTCTCGGTAGTAAGTCAAACAATAACCGGTGCTTTGCAAGGAATAGGAAAGTTAGCGGTACCTGGAATAGCACTTCTTGTAGGTGCAGTATTAAAATATATTTTAAATGTTATATTTATACCTCAATTTGGTGAAGTTGTTCCAGCTATAACAAGTATAGTATATAGTGGTACAGCATGTATAATATCTGCAATAATACTATATAAAGCATTAAAAGAGAAAATGCCAATAAAGGAAATTATTGTAAAACCATTTATTGCTAGTGCTATTATGGGAGAAATTGTATATTTATCATATAAATTACTAACTATATTATCAATTGGAAATACAATTTCAACAATACTATCAATAGCTATAGGTGTAATTGCATATTTATTTGTAGTTTTAATCTTAAAGATTTTAAACAAAGAAGAAATAGAACAGCTACCTTATGGTAACAGAATATGTAAAATGCTTAAAATATAGCCAAAAAACACGAAAAATTTAACGAAAAAAAGAAGAAAAGTGTTGACAACATTAGTGTTTTGTAGTATATTCTAAGTGTAATCATGAAATAGGAGGGATTTATAATGAATAAAGCTGAATTAATTGCTAAAATTGCTGAAGAAAGCAAACTAACAAAAAAAGCTGCTGAAACAGCTCTAGATGCTTTCGTAACTAGTGTTGAAGAAGCACTTAAAAAAGGTGAGAAAGTTCAATTAGTTGGTTTTGGTACTTTTGAAGTTAGACAAAGAGCAGCTAGAAAAGGTAGAAACCCACAAACTAAAGCTGAAATTAAAATACCAGCTTCTAAAGCTCCAGTATTTAAAGCTGGTAAAGCATTAAAAGAACTAGTAAACAAAAAATAATTTATTAGATTTCTATAATCACGAAAACTCATGATTTTTCGTGATTATTTTTTTGCTAAAAAAAGCTCCACTTAGTGGAACTTTTTTAATTATTCGCTAACAATTTCTTCTTTTTCAAGTACACTTGTACAATGAGGACATCTTGAAGCATGAAGTGGAATAGTACTTAAACAGTATGGACATTCTTTAGTTGTTACTTCATTTTCAATTTTCTCTTTCTTATTTGCCTTTGTAAGAGCTTTAACTAAAATAAATAATACAATAGATACTATTACAAAATTTAAAACTGAGTTTATTATTTCTCCATAGTTTAATGTTATAGCACCAGCTGCTTTTGCTTGTTCTAATGTTTCAAATGTACCACCTTTAAGTGTAATAAATAATGTAGATAAGTCAACATTACTTGTAAGTAAGCTAATAATTGGTGTTAAAAGGGCAGAAACTAAAGTATTAACTATGTTAGTAAAAGCACTACCTAAAACAACACCTATTGCCAAATCTAAAACATTTCCTTTTAAAGCAAATGCTTTGTAATCTTCTAAAGCAAGTTTTGCTTTATTTTTAGATTTCTCTTTTAGTTCTTTTCCATCGATTTTTTTCATATAATATCACCATTTACATATTACAACATTTTTTTTATAAAATCAATATTAATTATTCATAAATAATCTTTGGTTGATTTTTATACGATTTTATAGTAAAATATTCACGTATTAGAAGGAGAGAAAAATGTTAGGAACAAGCGGAGTAACAGTAAGATTTGGAAAAAGAGTTTTATATGAAGATGTAAATGTAAAATTTACACCTGGAAATTGCTACGGAGTAATAGGTGCAAATGGAGCAGGTAAATCTACTTTTTTAAAAGTTTTAACAGGTGAATTGGAGCCAAGTGAAGGCGAAGTATATATGACAAAAAATGAAAGACTTGGCGTATTAAAACAGGATCATTATATGTATGATGATGTTAAAGTAATAGATACAGTAATTAGAGGAAATGAAAGACTATATCAAATAATGCAAGAAAAGGATGCGTTATATGCAAAGCCAGATTTTAGTGATGAAGATGGAATAAAAGCTGGAGAACTTGAAGCAGAATTTGCAGAACTTAATGGATGGATGGCAGATACTGATGCTGCTCAATTATTAAATGGTCTTGGAATTGAAACAGAGCTTCACGAGTGCTTAATGCGTGAACTTTCAGGTCCACAAAAAGTAAAAGTATTATTAGCTCAGGCGTTATTTGGAAATCCAGATGTATTAATACTTGATGAGCCTACTAACCATTTAGACATGGCAGCTATTAGCTGGTTAGAAGAATTTTTAATTAATTTTGAAAATACTGTAATTGTTGTATCACATGATAGATATTTCTTAAATAAAGTATGTACTCATATATTAGATATTGACTATGGTAAAATAAATATATTTGTTGGAAACTATGATTTCTGGTATGAATCAAGTCAATTAGCGTTAAAGCAAATGAAAGAAGCAAATAAGAAGAAAGAAGAAAAAATAAAAGAATTAGAGGACTTTATAAGAAGATTTAGTGCAAATGCTTCAAAATCTAAACAAGCTACATCAAGAAAGAAAACATTAGAAAAAATAGAACTTGATGAAATTAAACCTTCAACAAGAAGATATCCTTTTATAGATTTTAAACCTGAAAGAGAAGCTGGAAAAGAAATATTGTCTGTTGAAAATATTTCTAAAACAATAGATGGTGAACAAGTTTTAAAAAATGTATCATTTAAAGTGCTAAAAGGGGATAAAATTGCTCTTGTTGGATCAAATGGTATAGCAAAAACTACACTATTTAAGATATTAATGGGAGAAATAAAACCAGATACAGGTAGTTTTTCATTTGGTCAAACAATAAAACAATCATATGTACCACAAGATAATGAAGAATACTTTAAATCTCAGAAAAGTATAGTTGAATGGATAGCAGACGATTATGGCATAACAGATGAAACTATAGTTAGAAGTTTTTTAGGTAGAATGTTATTTTCAGGAGATGAAGCTCTAAAGAAAATTAATGTTTTATCTGGTGGTGAAAAAGCAAGATGCATGCTTGCAAGAGCAATGCTTGAAGCACCTAATTTAGTATTTTTAGATGAGCCTACTAATCATTTAGATTTAGAGAGTATTACTGCTTTAAATGAAGGCTTAATACGTACAAATGCTGAGCTAATATTTGTATCTCATGACCATCAATTTGTACAGACTGTTGCAAATAGAATAATTGAAATTAAAGATGACGGTATAATAGATAAAAGATGTACTTATGATGAGTATTTAGAGCAAAATTTAGACTTAATGAAAAAGGAAACTAGTTTTTTAGAGGAATAGGAGAAAACGTATGATAAAATATCCAGATTATGATAATAGTATTTTATCTGTAATAAGTTCAATATTGAAATATTATGGATATGATAATGGACACAAAACATCAGAAATTTTAGATAAATATTTAGAAAATAAGTATGAAAATATTGTACTTATGCTATTTGACGGAATGGGTGTATCAACATTAAAAAAATATCTAAAAGAAGATGATTTTTTAATAGAGCATATGGTAGATACAATATCATCAGTTTGTCCTTCAACAACAGCATGTGCAATACCAACCGTTGAAAGTGGAATGGCTCCAATAGAACATTCATGGCTTGGTTGGGATATGTATTTTAAAGAATATGATGCAAATATTTGTGTATTTAAAAATACTTATCAAGATAGTAATGAGGAAATTAAAGATTGTAATGTAGCAAGAAAATATATAAACTACTATAATGTATTTGATAGAATAAAAGATATAACTAAAAAAAGAGTAAAAACACATGATATATCTAAATATTCTGACACTAATGAATTTGCATATTCTTGTGAACAAATGCTTCAAAGAGTTGTTGAAATTTCTAAAGACCCAAGTGAAGACTACATATATACTTATGTTGAAGAACCAGATTTAGTTATGCATGCACTTGGAACAGAACATGAATATGTAAGAGAAAATATAAAATACATTAATAGTTTAGTATGTGAAATATGCGAAATATTAAAAGATACACTAGTAATAGTTATTGCAGACCATGGCCTTATAGATACTCAAACTATATATTTAGAAGATTATCCTAAATTGCAAGATATGCTTGAAAGAAGACCTAGTATTGAATCAAGAGCTCTAAATTTCTATGTAAAAGAAGAATACAAAGAAAAGTTTAAAGAAGAATTTGAAAATAAATTTAAAGATGACTTTATTTTATTAACAAAAGAAGAAGTATATGATAAAAATTTATTTGGTACAGGTATCAAAAATCCTAAAATTGATAATTTTGTTGGAGACTATATAGCTTTTGCTATATCAGACAAAGCAATAGAGTGGGAAAGAGACGGTGTAAAAATGTGTGCTAGACATGCCGGACTTACTAAGGAAGAAATGGAAGTACCACTTATTGTAATTGATACAAATAAAATATAAAAACTTAAAAAATATATAAAAAATGCTTGATTTTTTATCCTATCTGTGTTATCATATTAGAGTACTTGAGGTACAGATGCTCCAGTAGCTCAGTTGGATAGAGCAACGGCCTTCTAAGCCGTGGGTCGGGCGTTCGAATCGCTTCTGGGGCACCATAAAAGACAAGCATAGTTATATGCTTGTTTTTTTATGCACTTTGTTCTTGATTAAAGTTTTTAAATTCATTACTATATTTAATGTTTTTATTTAAAATAATTATATTTGTTATTATAAGAGCAATTAAAATAATGTATAAAATTGATATTAAAACTATATTAAATTTTTTCATATTTATCCTCCGTATGCAATTATTATATCATAATTAATTTTATTTGTGTACTCGAAAGTACACTAATTTTAGCCTTTTTTTTACATATAATAAAAATAGGTGATAGCAGTGGAGAAGTTAAAAATAGTTGACAACAGTAAAAATAAAGATACTATAACAAGAACTATTAGAATGAGTGGCGAAACATACGATAAGATATGTCTTATAGCAGAGCAAAAGAAAATATCATTTAATAGTGTTGTAAATCAAATAATTGAATACGGGTTAAGAAATTTAGATGAGTAGAAAAGATAGTCTTTGGTGACTATCTTTTTTCTTGCTAAATTAAAATAAATAGTATATAATTTCGGTATGTTAGAGGAAATCAAAATGTTAGTAGAAAAGAAAAATATAAAAAAAGTATTAGAATATATTTTAATTTTTATTTTATTTTTCATTGGAATAAGAAAAGGTGGATATTACAAGCAAGATAGTATACTTGGAGTATGCTTAATTCAAATAGTAGGTGCGATATTCTTTTTAATAAATATAAAAGATATAAAGAAAAATAGTGTAGTATCATTATTTTTACTGTTATTTTCAATAGCATATTTTATACCAGTATTTTTAGACCCTGCAAGTGTATCTGGCTCTTTAAATTTTGCTTCTAGAATTTATACTATGTATTTAATTTTTTGTATAGTAATAAATAGTGATAGCAAGGAAAAGTATATTAAATCAATTATAGCTATAACAACAATTTTTGGTATTTTAGGTATAGATGAAATTTGTGGTCGTAGCTTTAACAACATTTTAAAATTAATAGGAAGCGGATACTTAGAAGATAATTTAGGTCAACTTTCTTCTGTAATTCAGTATGCAAACTTAATGGGAATATTATGCGTAATATCTATAGTATATTTAATAGATAAACTGCAAACAACTAGCTACAGTAAGCAAAAAAAAGTTATAAATTATATACTTATAGAATTTTTGGAAGTTGTATCATTTTTAACTGAATCTAAAATGGTTATTTTTATTAATATATTAGCTATATTAATAGTTTGTATAAAAAATAAAAAGTATAAAGATATAATAGAAAATTTTATAGATGTATGTATAGCTTTAGTTATATCAAGTCTATGCTTAAAATATAATGCTCTTTTAATTTTAATAATATCAATTTTAGTATTTACATTATATAAATTTTTAAGAGAAAAATTTAACGGAAAGAAATATAACTTAATAATAGATATAGCAATAATATTAGCTATAGTAATAGTTTTAATATTTAACTTACAACATATTATGCAAAATGATATTATTACTAGAATTAAAGATTATTTTGAAAGATTTGAAAGTACAAAATTAAGATTAATATATTATATAGATTCTTTAAGATTAGTTACTCGCTCTTTTAAAGAGGCTATGTTTGGAATAGGTGGAAATGGCTTTAGAACTGCATATGAAACTATACAGAATACAAAATATATATCACTTGAAACTCATAGTTTCTTTATGCAAGTCCTTGTGGAGGCTGGAGTAGTTGGTCTTGTAGCAATAATTCTACCTTTAGTATATATTTTTATTAAAGGAAAAAATAATATATATAAATTAATTCTTGCAATATTAGTATTTTATAGTGCTTTTGATGTATTTTTGACATATTCATTTATGCTATTTGTTATGGCAATTTTAATGGGAATGTGTGTAGATAATGTAAAGCCTTTAAATAAAGGAGAATATGGAATTAATATTTTATTATTTACAGCTGTTTTTCTTCTTTCATTATCTCATGTTGTAGCATCATTACTTCAACCTATTGAAGTAGATAACTTGAATAATACTTTAGAAGAACAGGAAAAAATAATTCAAAATTGTGAATTATCATTAAAATTTGATCCGTATGATATAGATTATCTAAATAATTGTGTAGTTGCCTACAGAAATTATTTAGATATAATGGATATCAAAAAAGAACTTTATGGCGAAGATGATGAATTAAAAAGAAAAAAATTAGTAAATAGAATTAACAAATGTATTAATGCGGAGTTAGCATATGAAGATAACAACAAATATGTATTAAATTATGCTGTATTTTATACATTAAAATATTTGGATATGTTAGTAAATAATAACTTTAGTAATACAGAAGAAGGGTATGTATATTATTTAGAATTTATACAAGAAAAATTAAATGCTCTAAAGAATACTCATACACAAAATGACTTAGCACAAGAAATGTATAACGAACTTTTAGCAAGTACTATACACAAATATGCAGAAATTAATTTTACTTTAAATAGTGATAAAATAAAAGAAATGTTATATGTTTTAGAATAAAAAAATATATACTTGTTTTTTAATATATTTTATGTTATAATAAATGCGTAAAAAAACATAGTTTAATAGGAGGAATACAATATGGGTTGGATAGATTGGACTTTAGCAATAGTTACAGTAATAGTTGGAATAGTACTTACAATAGTTGTAATGCTACAATCAAGCAAAGATCAACAATCAGCTGTAACAGGAAGTAATACTTTTTATGGAGCAAACAAATCAAAAACATTAGATGGTATATTATCAAAATATACTGTTGTTTTAGCTATAATTTTTTGTATTTTATGCTTTGCTACAACATTTTCAATAATTAAATAATGTAAAGGAAAGATATGAATAATAAAAAAACAGTTAATAAAATTAATCAAAAAGATAAATACACTGAAAGAAAGGAAGTATTAACTTCCTTTTTTTTAGATAATAAATACGAATTACTTACAAAAAAACAAATAATAGCTTTATTTTCAATTCCAAAAGGAGATTTAGCATTACTAGATAAAATATTGTCTGAGCTTGAAAATGAAGGTGTTATTTATATAGACGATAGCAAAAGATATGTACCATATAGTAAGACTAATTTAGTAAGATGTAAATATCAAGCAAAAAGTGCTGGATTTGGTTTTGGTATTGTTGAAAGTGGAGAAGATGTATATATATCTTCCAAAAATTTAAATGGGGCTATGAATGAAGATGAAATATTAGTTGAAGTTATTGAGTCTTCAGGAAGAAGTAGAGAAGGTAAAGTAGTCAAAATATTAAAAAGAAATTGTAAACAGGTTATAGGAAGATTTAGTAAATCTAGAAACTTTGGATTTGTAATACCAATTGACGATAGCATACAAGATATTTATATAAGTAAGAAAAATAGTACAAATATAAAAGATGGACAAGTAGTACAAGTCGATATAGAAAAATATCCTACTAAAGATAGTAAAGCAGAAGGAAAGATAACAAGAATAATAGGAAACTCATCTGATTCTCATATAGATGCAAAATCTTTATACATATCTTATGGTCTTGATTTAATGGAAAATTTTAATGATGAGGTAAATGAAGAATTATTAAAAATTCCAGATAAAGTTTTAAAAAGTGAGAAAAAAGATAGAAAAGACAGAACTGCTGACAGAGTATATACTATAGATGCAGAAGATGCTAAAGATTTAGATGATGCTGTATCAGTAAAAATGACAAAAGATGGGAATTATCTGCTATCAGTATATATAGCAGATGTAAGTCATTATGTTAAAGAAAAATCAGCATTAGATAAAGAGGCCATAGCACGTGGAACAAGTATTTATATTCCAGGAAAAGTAATACCTATGTTGCCTAAAAAACTTTCTAATGGAATATGTAGTTTAAATGCAGGAGAGGAAAGACTTTCTTTAGCTGTAGATATGTTAATATCTAAAGAAGGTGAAGTATTAAATTCTGATGTATTTAAAGCTGTAATAAAAGTAGAAAAGAAAATGAGTTATGACAAGGTATATAAAGTTATAACAAATCAAGAAGATGAACAGTTGAAAATAGAATATGGTAAGTATAAAGAAGATTTACTTTTAATGGAAAAATTGGCTAGAATATTAAATGATAAAAGAGTTAAAGAGGGATGTATTAACTTTGAAATACCAGAAACACATGTAATATTAAACGAATCAGAAGATGTTGAAACAATAGAGCCTTACCCTATAACATTTGCAAATCAAATAATAGAAGAATTTATGCTTGTAACAAATATGGTTATAGCTGAAAAATACTACTTTTTAGAATTACCATTTATATATCGTATACATGAAAAACCAGATGAAGAAAAATTAAGAGATTTAAATTTAATATTATCTAATTATAAATTGAAAATAAAAGGAATAAAAGATGTTCATCCTAAAGCATTATCAGATGTATTAAGTAAGGTGGAATCTGAGGATGATAGAGATATAATATCTACATATATGTTAAGATCTTTAAAATTAGCAAAATATAGTAATGAATGTTTAGGTCATTTTGGACTTAATGCAAAATACTATTGTCATTTTACATCTCCTATTAGAAGATATCCAGATTTATTTATACATAGAATGATTAGCAAATCAATAGAGAAAAACTTAATGTTTAAAGAAAATGAACTTTTAAAATATGAAAAACAAGCAGAAAAATATGCTAAAAGCTCATCTGAATTAGAAAAAAATTCTACCAAGATTGAAAGAGATTTCGTAAGTCTATATTCTGCAATTTATATGAGTAAGTTTATTGGAAACGAATTTGAAGCTAGAGTTTCATCAATAACATCTTTTGGAATTTTTGTACGACTAGAAAATACAGTTGAAGGTTTTGTATCATTTAATGATATTCCAGGTGATTATTTTATTTTTGATGAAAAAAATAGGATATTAATAGGAAAAAATACTTCAAAAAAATATAAAATAGGTGATAAAGTAAAAGTTAAACTTATAAAATCTGATATTTTAACTAAACAAATAGACTTTGAAGTGATATAATTTATTGTGAGGTGTTGATATGGAAAACAATGTAAAAAAACTAGATAAAAATAATACAAAGAAAATTAATATTAATATGAATAATAAAGATTTAATTACAAGGGTAAAACAATTTTATAATGAAAAAATAAAAAAAGCTCATATTATATTATTTATAATTTCAGTTTTAATATTTACTGTTGCATTTGCAAGTAATATGTATGCATTAAAAAATGGAGGTATTAACATTTCACAAAATGCCACACCTTCTTCATTTGCAAGTGATGTTAAAAATAATTTCCTACTTTCTTTAATAATTATAATTGCAGGAATTACGCCATATGTACCAATATCTTTTTTAGGTATAGCAGAATCAGCTATATTAGTAGGAGACATGACAATAAGAAGCTATTATGGTATTAGTTTTTTAGTAACATTATATTTAGGTGGCTTTATTCAATTAATAGGAGTATCACTATGTGTTGCTGTAGGTGCATATTATTGTAAATTATCTACTAAGAAAAATAAATATTATCATCATTCAGATTTTGGAATGGACGATATAAAAATGCAACTTTATGAAATAAGAAAAGATAATAAAAAATTAGAAGAAATAACTAAAAAGAAAGAGGAAAAAGCAAAACAAATAGAATCATATAATATAAAAATACCATATTTAAATATGATTGTACTTGGAGTAGTTGCGTTTATTATAGAATTTATAGGAGTTGTAATTACTAAAATTTAAGGAGGCAAAATGAGAACCAGATTTAATGCTAAAGCAATAGAACAACTAAATGAATTTGATAGATATATAAAAGAAACAGAAAAAATACAAGAAATAATAAGCAAAAATAAAGATAAAAAAATATATTTAGAAATAGGCATGGGAAAAGGTGATTTTATAACACAATTATCTATGTTAGATAAAGATAATATATATATAGGTGTTGAATTATCGCCTCCTGTACTAGCTTTAGCTATGAAGAAATTAGTTAGATTTGAAGAAGAAAATAATATTAGACTAGATAATTTATACTTTATGTCTTTTGATGCTATAAATATAGCTAGTATATTTAAAGAGGGACAAATAGAAAAAATATACTTAAATTTTAGTGATCCTTGGCCAAAGAAAAAACATGCTAAAAGAAGACTTACAAATGAAAAATTTTTAGCAGAATATAAAAAAGTATTAAGAGAAAATGGTCAAATAGAATTTAAAACAGATAATAGAGAATTATTTGAATATAGTTTAGTAAGTATGCAAAATTATGGTTTAAAATTTATAGAAGTATATTTAGATTTGCACAAAACAGATGTATTTAATATTCAAACTGAGTATGAAAAGAAATTTTCTCCATTTGGACCAATTTATAAAATTATTGTGGAATACTAGGTATTTTTAAACAAAATTTAGCACAAAATATTGACAAATAAGGGAAATAATATTATAATGAAAAAGTAGCTGTTAAATGGTGGATATAGTTCAGTTGGTAGAGCGCCAGTTTGTGGCACTGGATGTCGTGGGTTCAAGTCCCACTATTCACCCCAGTACTTTTTAACATTGGGCTGTCGCCAAGCGGTAAGGCACTAGACTTTGACTCTAGCATGCGCTGGTTCGAATCCAGCCAGCCCAGCCAGATTTTAAATCTCTGTAATGCTTGAAATAACAGCATTGCAGAGATTATTTTTTGTTATTTTAATGCAATTTTAATGCAACTGGCTCATATATTCTAAATATTTATCAATTTCATTTTGTTTAAACTTATTGAATACAGAAGTGTAAGTATTTAAAGTTGTATCTATGTCAGCATGGCCTAATAATTTTGATAACACAACAGCTGTCATTCCTGATTCTATACATCTAGTTGCATAAGTATGGCGCAACATGTGAGTATTTACATTGCTTGATTTTAATTTGACTTTTTTATTATTTTTATCTATAAAAGTAGTTATGGTTCTTATACCAGCATTTTTACATATTCGTTTAAAGTGGGCATTTATTGTGGAAGGTAATATAATTTTACCATTTTCACTAAAAAGTAAAAAATTGGGACCATTATAGCGATTTACAACTATGTTTTTTATTAGAAATGTAATAGGGATATCTCGAGTTCCTGAATATGTTTTTGTGGCTTGTCCTATTATAATTTTATCATTTGAATCTTTGGTCAATGTTTTTTTTATGTGGATAATATTATTATCTAAATCTATATTTAATTTATCTAGTGCGAGAATTTCACCTATTCTAGCTCCTGTATATAAAGCAAATTTTATAATATCTGAATATGTATCATAATTTAAATCTAATTCTGTAACAAGCAATTTTTGCTCATCACATGTTAATGCATCAATTTTTTTTGTTTGCTTCGAACTCTTAGGAGTCAAAATAAGACCTTTTACAGTAAAGGGATTATAATTTATAATATTAAGTAAAAAAGCTTTGTTAAATCCAATTTGAATTAACTGAGACACCTTAGAAATAACAGAATTAGAATAATTAGTAATATTAGATAAACTATTGTTAATTTCCAATGGGGTTATTTTTTGAATTTTTTCATTTCCTATAGGTAGAGAACTAATTATTTTAATATAGTATTTTTTTCTATTGTAAGTTGCAGGAGAAATAATATTATTATTTAATTGTTCATCAACTATAAGATTAAGTATATCATTTAAAGTTAAAGTTGATTTATCTATAACTTTATTATTTCTATAATCATTTGTTAGGTTTAGTATTTTTTCGCTTACTTCTTTTCTTGTTTTTCCATACACAGATTTTCTTTTAGGAGAACCATCATTTTTATAGCCTAAGGATACTTGACCTACCCATCTTTTAAGTTTTTCACTATAATAAATTGAACCTTCTCCATTTCCTCTTTTTGACATAAAAAAGCTCCTTTCTAAACAAATGTTTCTTGAAAAGAGCAAAATTATACATTATAATATAAATATAGCACTTTTCAAGTGTTATTGGTGTAACAAATAATGTACTAATCTTGGCGGAGGAGTACATTATTTATTTCAATTTTTTGAATAATTTATTACATTATTGTTATAACTTGAATATTATCAAAAATATGATATAATAATATTATAAGAGTTAACTTGTGAAGGAATAAGGCTGGGTTCCCGAATGGGAGTAGATATACATTTGTATATTTAGAATCCTTTGCCCCTGGGGTTAACTCATTTTTTTAGTTTTTCTTTTAAATTTTGGATTATATTATATGGATCCTTTTTAATTTCATTAACAATAAACTCTATAGCTTGTATAGAATAGCTATAAATTGGTAATGTGCCAATAGTATTAATAAAGCAAAATTTAGGATTTTCTTTAATTCCATAATAATTGCAAAATAATTGGAATGTATATTGATTTAAAGTTATATTTAATATGTTAGCTTCTTTTAATCTTTTATTTATTTCTTGATTGAGCTTTTTCATTGTATATTTATGTGTTACATTAGGGTCCTTTAATTCTTTAACAACTTTTATTTTTTCTGTAGCGTCCCCACTAATGCAAACTTTTTCTGTTGCAGCTTCCTCATTTTTTGTTATATAGTAATAATGATCTATTTTTATTGCAAAGTTACTATTATTATTTTCTATATAAGTTCTTAAATTTGAGTTAATTGAAATTATTTTTTCAGCTATTTCTTTAGGATATTTTCCTCTTATTTCAGTTTCATTGAATGAAGTTAGATTAACAGTTAAAGTTAGAAAGTTTTGTGATATTATAGTACTCATATCAAAATTATGGAATTTATTAAATTTTTCAATAAAATTGAAAACACAAGCTTGAAAAAGTGGAATATACAGCATTTCATATTCCTCCGTTACAAAGTGTGTACTAGTATCTCTTAATTCTATAATTTTTTCTAAATTTAATCTTAATGGATCTTTGTCATTAGTAAATATTTTTTTTATACATTCAGATAAGCTAATTGTTCGATTAGGCTTGTCTTTATAATATATACTAATGTTAATTCTAAGTAAATAAGCTTTTAACATCAATTCCCAAGCATTACAAATAAGATAAGCAAAACTTTCAACTCTATATTTGATAGTAGGTTTGTTATAAATTTCTATTGCTAGTAAAAAAGATTCCTTAGATTTTTCTAATAATTTATCTATTAATTTGTTATCCATGATTGCCTCCTAATACACTCCTTCTGATTTATAATTAAAATATTCCATATTTACTATTAAGATAAATGAATATTATAAATAAAAATAGCATAGTATACAAAAGTATTTTATTTAAATATTTTTCTAGTAATTTTGTTTCAGGCGTGTCTTGTTTTTGGTTTAGTAAGTAAATTTCCTTTTCTTTATAGTACTTTGATTCTCCTATAGCATCAAGAAATTTTTCAAATTGCTGTCTTATTATGGCATAAATGATTACTGAACATAGACAAGAAGCTACTAGGCAAAATAGTATTCCTTTTATTTCCATATTTTACATCTCCTTTTTATACACTTCTTCTGATTTCTTTAACAACACCTAAAATTCTAACAGGTTTACTTATAACTTCTTTATTTGAATAAAATACAGGCATATATTCATTATTAAGAGGTTGTAATGTAATTCCATTATCTGACTTAAAAACTCTTTTAAAAGTACCGTCATCACCATTTACCATCACAATACAATCTTGACCACTTTCACAATCATTTTGTTTTAAAACTATAATAGTATCTCCATTTAAATATTTAGGTTCCATACTATTTCCTTTTACTTTTAAGGCAAAATATTCCTTACCACCCTTTAACATATCTTCTGATATATCTTCATAATCTATTATATCTTCTATTAGTTCTATTGGTATTCCTGCAGGTATACTTCCTAAAACAGGTATTCTAATTGATTTATTTTTTATTGTAATATTTTTATTCATAGGAACATCATATCCCATCAACCAAGGTTCATTGACTCCTAAAACATCAGCTAATATTGAAAGTCTTTTTTGTCTAGCAAAAGCAATTCCTTTTAAATATTTATTTATTAAAGTTTTATCTATTTTAGGCTCATACCCTTCAACAGCTTTTTCTAAATCTGATTGAAGCCAATTTTTATTATTAAGAGCTATTTGTAATCTCTTTGAAAAATTTTCCTTTTCCATAATACACCTCACCATCTAAATTATACATAAATATTGAAATAAAATCAAGTATTATTAAAAAATAATATAAAAAAGTTGAAAAAAAATCAATTTAACTATTGACAATTGAAATTGGATAGTATATTATATATTTGAAAGTTGAAATAAATTCAACCAAAGGAGGTGCGATATGAATTATATATATGATTATAATGACTTAAGAGGAAGAATAAGAGCAAAACTTGGAAGCGAGCAAAAATATGCCGAAAAAATAGGTAGATCTAATGCATCAATTAGTGATAGATTAAATAATAAAGTTGACTTTACTCAAACAGATATCGAAAAATCATGTTCTGAAGAAGTATTAGATATTGATAAAACTGAAGTAGGACATTATTTTTTTACAAGAAAAGTTGAATTAAATTCTACCAAAAATAACAAATAAAATTTTATAGAAAAAAGGAGAAAAATAATATGAGTGAAAAATATGATATTCAGGTAGGAGATAGAGTTACTTATACATTATTTGGTAAAAAGGCAACAAAACTAATCGCAGGTGATGAAGAAATAAATCTTATAGAAAATGACATAAAACAAGATGCAATAGAAATTCTAAAGATAGATAGACCTAAATATGAGAAAGTCTATGGAAAACAAGAAATTTTAGATGAGGCAGAAAAAGAGTATCTAAGCAATGTAATTAAGCCATTTAGAAATAAAGTAAAATTTTTTGAGAAATGTAACGCCAGAGAGGAACAACAATATTTAGATATATACATAGAAGATAATGGTTATATTGTTTTTCCAGAATTTGAAGAAAACTCTATGTATAAAGGAATGGAATTAAATAAGCAATACACATTAAAAGAATTAGGATTAGATAAATAAGAATTTTAAGAAGGAGGTGATGATAATAATGGAAGATATATTACAGGTGCTAAAAGAAATAAATGAAAAAATCACTAATAACAAAAAGGATGATTTATTAAGCAGAAAAGAAGTCGAAGAGCAATATAACTTAACTCAAAAGGGTGTTGCAAAGATATTCAACATGAAAAATTCGCCTGCTGTAAAGATTGGAAGAGAACAAAAAATTAGTAGAAGCACTTTAGAAAGAATTTTTCAGCAAGGAATAACAATTAAGTAAAATTAAAAAATTATATTAAAAAGAAAAGGAAGGAAAATTGAAAATATGGAAAATGAAAGAAAAAAGGTAGATGTGATTAAAGCAGTAGTGAAGATGTTAGCCGATGAAGGCGAAAAATCAGCAAAAGCTATATCTTTAAAGTTTGAGTTTGATGAGGTTATGGCAGAAATAGTGGAAAAGTATTGCTTGAAAACTAAAGAAGATGAGGAGAAAATTGGTAAGATTAGCAATTTTCTTAAACAAATTGTTTCACTTGCTAAAGATTTACAAATTGAATTAGATAAATAAGAATTTTAAGTAAGGAGGTTTTTAATGTGATAAATGGGAGTTTTTTTATAGAACACAGTGAAGTTATAGGGTTATGGATAATATATTCAATAGTAATGTTAATATTATATTTTGTCCTTGATCATTTTACTAGCACTATATTAGCTAGAATAAAGAGGGCTAGAAGAATTAAATTAAGAGAAATTCAAGCTAATGATAAGCTTTATAAATTAGCAAATAAGGCAAGAGTTAGTTCTCAAATAAGAGCAATAATGAATGCACAATTATAGGAGGTAAGGTTGATATGATTGAAAAAGAAACAAGAAGGGAAAGTTTAGAAAAAGTAGATAAACAGAAAAGGTATTTCCAAATAAGAGAAGTATTAAGGAATAGCAAAGATGGAATGACAGCAAAAGAGATAGCAACTATATTAGGATTTCCAGAGAGAAACTATACAGCTCCAAGATTAACAGAATTAGTAAGTAAAGGTGAAGTAGAAGCAGTAGGAAAAGCATATGATCCAGATACAAAAAGAAATGTTGCTTTATATAAATTAAAGGAGGTGTAAAAATATGTTTAAACGATGGTTAATTAAAACTTTTTTAAATGATAAAGAATATCAATCAGAATATGTTGCTGAAACATTAGATAAATGTAAAAAGTTAGAAGAATCTATAGATAAACTAAAAGATAGACTAGCTCTGGAAATAGAATATAAGGTTTTAAATCAAATGCGATTAGAAGAGATTAGTAGTATTTCTAACGTTAATGGAAATAAAAAAATATATGATCTAGCCAACGCCTGTATAGAACAAAATAAAAGTTCAATAGCCACTTCGAAACAACTATTGAACAAACTAGGATATAAAAATATTCCTAATACTGATTATACAATAAGACAAGTAAAAATTCAATAGGGAGGAAGATATATGAATGGAAGGATGGATAAGTGTATATAGGAAGATACTAGGCAATCCTATTTGTTGTAAAGATGCAGAATTTTTCGCTGTTTGGATATATCTACTATTAAATGCTTCGCACAAAGAACAAGAGATGATTTTTAAAAACAAAAAAATTGTTCTTAAAAAAGGTCAGCTGATAACAAGCAGGAAAACTATATCAGATGAATTTAATATTTCAGAAAGTAAAATTCAACGTATTCTAAAAGCGTTCGAAAATGAACATCAAATCGAACAGCAAACAAGTTCTAAAAACAGGCTTATAACAATAACAAATTGGAATCGTTACCAACAAACCGAACAGCAGATTGAAACTCAAATGAACAACAAATGGACAACAAATGAACAACAAGTGAACACGAACAATAATGAAATAAATAATAATAATATAAATAATAATAATATATATAATATTACGCAGAAAAAATTTAAAAAAAATGAATATAAAGATTATTTTGACAAAGTCATTAAACGCAATGAAAATTTATTTAGAAAATATAGAAAAGAGTGATGGATGGTATGACATTTAAATGCAATAATTGTGGACATGTTTTCGATGAGGACAGCTTAGTTAAATGCTATGATGACGATGGCTGTAGTTATAGTGGATGTCCTTATTGTAAGGATTACGAAATCGAAGAAGTAGAATATTGTGAAGTCTGCGGTAAATATAAAGCAGATTATGACGAAGAAAATGAAATGTGCGAAGAATGTGTCGACAATATAGTTAATAAATTTAAAAAAATTATAAAAAATTCAATGCAAGAATATGAATTGACGACGTTGGAAAATTATTATGCAGAGAATGATTTTATATTATAGAAGGAGGTATAAATATGTTAAAGAGTTATGAAGAATTAAGAAAAATTGATGTAAGCAAATGGGTTCAAGATAGAGACGGTGCAGACTATCTAAATTGGGCTAAAGTAGTAGATTTATTACACGAAAACGGTGCAAAAACTGTTTATTTTGAACCTATAGTAAATCCAAATACAGGAAGCAGCTTGTTTATGACAGATCAAATTTTTACAGATGCTAAAGGTAATACAAATAGAGTATATGAAACAGCAGTAAAAGTTGTAATAGATGACTTAGAATTTATTCAAAGGGGTCCTGTAACTAATGGAGCAAATCCAGTAAAAGATAACTCAATGACACAGCAAAGATTGTGGAATTGTCAAACTAGATTGTTTGTTAAAGGTGTTGCTATCAGAACTGGTCTAGGTTTTGATCTATGGCTTGATGACGAATTAAAAAATGAAAAGGATAGCTGGGAAGATGATCTAAATAAACATGACATCTTTAAGATAAAAGAAAGAGTGCAAGAGTTATATACTAAAGTTCACAAGACAGGTTTATCAACAAAAGAGATAGCAGAAAAATTGCACAAGAGCGAAGATGAAGTTAAAGCAATATTTAGTTATTTTGATACTTTAAGTAATTTTGAAAGAGAGTTATCTAATATTGATACAGGATCAGGACAGAAGTAATTATATCGGAGCTTCAGACACAAGTATGGTGGTTGGAAATTGGAGTACTAAAACTTTTGAAAAGTGGTGGCTCGAAAAAATAGGAATAAATAAAAATAATTTGTCAAACGAGGCAATTAAAGCAGGAAATAATTATGAACATAAAATTTTAGAAGCTTTAGAGATTGATAATATTGAAATGGACAAGCAAATTATTATTGATAGATTAAGAGTAAATTTAGATGGCAACACACCTACTTGTATCTATGAAGTTAAAACTCATAATGTAAATAAACAATTTAAAGTATCAAAGCAGTACTGGAGACAAGCTCAAGTAGAAATGTATGCATCAAATATAAAAAAATTATATATAGTCGCTTATGGGCTTATAGATAAAGATTATATAAATTATTTCAATTCTATTGATAAAAAAAGAATAGAAATGTTTAAAGTTGAATATGATGAAAATTTTATACAAAACGAATATTTACCTAGACTTAAATACTTAGTAAAGTGCTTAAAAGATGGTAAATATCCACAAATAGAAGAAATAAATAGATTATAAAGGAAGATAATAACATATGAAAATGAGAGGAAAGTTAGCTGATTTTTCTATAGATTTTAAAACTGGAAAGCAAAAGATTAGTTTTATCCTGGATACAAAAATAGATAATTTAGATGAAATAGATAACATAGAAAAATTAGATATAGAAGCTAAAAAACATAGAGAAAAAAGGAGTCTGGACGCAAATGCATATTGCTGGGTACTATTAGGAAAATTATCTGAGAAGATGGGTATAAGTTCTAAGGATATCTACATTATGGAAATAAAAAATATAGGAGTATATGAAGTATTACCAATTAAAGAAAAAGCAGTAGATAAATTCATAGAGGCATGGCAAAATAATGGAATAGGATGGCCATGTGAAAAAATAGGAAAAAGCAAATTAGAAGGATATATAAATATTAAGGCATATTACGGATCTAGCACTTATGATACAAAACAAATGAGTAGTTTGATAGATAGTATTGTTGAAGATTGTAAATTGCAAGGAATTGAAACCGCTACTCCTGAAGAATTAGAGAGGTTGAAATTAGAATGGAAATGATAGGAAATGAAATAACAAAATATAAGTGTACTAATAATAGTTGCAAATACATTTTTAAGGAAAATAAAGCTGAAGTATGTGTAGATAGAAAAGGAAATTATTATTTTGGTTGCCCTAAATGTCTTAGCAAAATAGAAAAGGCGGAAAAATAAAATGGATACAAAAGGATTACTTTTTCCTAAGCCTAAGGATAGTAAAAAAATTAAAAATAAGGTTAAGAAAATAGAAAAAGATTTTTGTATAATGCCGCAAAGTAATTTGTATAGTACCAAAAGAATAGGCAACTTAAGGAGACACGAAGTCTTTTTTGGGGTGAAACAGAGAAAACTAAGTATAAAGTATGGTCTAGTTGTTTTCTTAACTGACGAAAGACATAATATGAGTGATAAAGGGATACATTTCAACAAAGAATTTGATTTAAAAGTGAAAAAAATAGCTCAGAAAACTTTTATGGAACATTATCATAAAACCGAGGAAGAATTTATAAGGATCTTTGGAAAAAGCTATATTGGGAGGTAAATATATGGGAAAATATAAAGAAATAAAAACTAATATTGAGGAAGATAAAGATTCTATTGTTGCTTTAGGATGCATAATAGTTTTTTTTATAGTTGTAATTATTATCCTGACAATGAAAGCAAATTATTATAAAAAAGAATTAGATAAGGTAGTAGAAATAAGGCAAGAGGATCTAAAAACAATAGATTATTGGATTCAAAAAAATAATGAATTGAAGAGGCAATAAGATGGAAGAAATTATAAAACAAATATTTGATTTGGATAAAGAGGATATCTTAAAAATAGGAGAAATAATAAATGGTTATAAGGAAACAGTAAATAAAAGTGGCAAAAATAATATACTAATCAAAAAAATGTATGCTAGTGGAAAATATTTAACAATCAAGGACTTTTTATATGAGAACAAAATCACGAAAGACCATCATTATGTAAAAATATTGTTTGAAAAAAATAATAGGTTTGACATAGACGATTTGCTCTTTTTTAAAAACACATTTGAAATGTCAGATGATGAACTTTTGCAAGTAATTTATGATTATACAAATGAAAGGATATAAAAATGGAATTAAAAGAAGCAAAAAAACAAGTAGAATATTTTGTTGAAAGTTTAAAAAATGATACCGCAGATATTTTTATAAATAATGTATGCAACACAGATGCAGAAGCAATAAAAATAGTATTACAAGCATTAGAAGATAAAGAAAATAAATTAAAAAAAGTTGAAAAATATTGTAATTCAAAATCAAAATTTCAATGCTTCGGAGATAATCTAATTGAAAAAACATTAGATACTTATATAAATAGTACAAAGTGTGAAATATTAAGAATTATTGGAGGATAATTAGTATGGAATTAGAAGAATTTATGAACTTATTAAGTAAAGCAAAAAAAGATAGATTTGGAAATATGTACATAGAGGAAAAAGAATTTGATCCTGATCCAATGTTTAACGAACTTGGTAAAGAAAGATGGTATTTTACATTAACAAACACTGTTTGTGCCGATTTTGTTAAAGAATATTGTTATAAAGAAAAAGATGGATATGAACATTACAATAGGCATTATATTGATGATGACACATTGCAAATAAAAGTAGTTAGAAAAAAAGAAGAAAGGATAAACAAATGTTAATTTTACCAATTAAAAAGAAATGGTTTGACATGATACAAAGTGGAGAGAAAAAAGAAGAATATAGAGAAATAAAGCCATATTGGACAAGTAGATTTAACAATGAATTTGATAAAATATTAAAACCAATTATTCCAACCAATGTAAAAAGAGATTTAAGAAAATATCCTTTATGGCTAACTGTATATTTTAAGAACGGATATAGTAAATCAAGTCCAGCAATAAAATGTAAGTGTAAATTAAAAATAGGACAAGGTAAAGAAGAATGGGGAGCAGATAGAGGAAAAGAATACTATGTTCTAGAAATATTGGAGGTAAAAGATGAGTAAAGCAGATATAATGTTTGAAGAATTAGGATATTCTAATGAAAATCAAATGTCAGATGATATCATATTATATGAAAAGCCAGATTATTCATATAATGAAGAACAGAACATTATTTTTTATTTAGATGATAAATCAATATTAAAAAGGCAATATAATTGGGAAAATGATAAAACTTATCCTAGCGAAATATCCTTGCAAGAACTACAAGCAATAAATGAAAAATGCAAGGAATTGAGGTGGTTATAATAATGCGTGAAATAGAGTTTAGAGGTAAAAGTGAAGATGAATGGGTATATGGAATGCTTTTAAAAACAGAAGATGATGATTATGGAGAACACGGAAAAGAACATTTTAATTACTTAATTCAAACAGAAGAAAATAAGGAATTTGAAAGAAATCAATATTATATTACAAATGATTCAACAATAGGTCAATACACAGGCTTAAAAGACAAAAATGGAAACAAAATTTATGAAGGAGATATTATTGAATTTTCTTATGATGCATTTGTAGGCAATTTTGATACTTTTATTGCAAAAGGAAAAATAGTTTTTATAGATGGAGCTTTTTATATTGAATGCTTTGATAATAAAGGGAAAACAATAGATGAGATATATTTATTATATAGCATAAATTTAGATGATATAGAAAAAGTAGGAAATATATATGATAATCCAGAACTATTGAAAGGAGAATAATATGGAAGATAAAATTGAAGTTGGAGAATATGTAAGAACTAAAAACGGACTAATAGGAACTTTAATAGAAATATCAGAAGCAGGTAGTGGAGTGAGATATGCAGGAGAATTTATAACAGATAAAATTTTTTCAATTTATACAAAACCACATACAGAAGTTAGATTAAAAGACAGAGATATAGCTAAACATTCCAAAAACATAAAAAAGTTAATCGATGTAGGTGATATAGTTGAAGTATTACTAAAAGAAACAACTTTAATTAAAATAGAAGATAATGAAGAACTAAAAACATTAAAAGACTTACATAAAAAATATATTAAATCAATAGTAACAAAAGAACAATTTGATATTATAAAATATGAGGTGAAAGATGAATAAGAGTTTTATAAAGCAGAGATTCAGAGAAGGTGATAAAGTCTATGTGATAAGACTCAAATTTAAGAATAAAAAAGTTGAATATTATTTAGATGAAATGACCATTTATAAACTATGTGGCAATACGATTTGGTGTGGAAAAAAGAATCAATTCAACATAAAGCATAATTATTGTTATTATTTTAAACCTGATAGAGTTTTTAAAGAACACAATGAAGCAAAAAATCAAATGTTAATTAGGCAAAGGGATTATAATATAAAAAAGCAAATAGAACTAGAATTTGAAAAACGAATAAAAGAGGTGGAGAAAAAGTAAAATGTGTGAATATTGTAAAGGGGAGTTTGAATGTTATTATAAGCCAAATTTAAATGTATCTCTTTATAAAAATACAAATGAGCAAACACATAATATAAATTATACATCTAAGATGAAAATTGATATAAAATATTGCCCAATATGTGGAAAGGAGGTAGGTGAAAATTAAATGTGTGAATATTGTGAAAAAGGAAAGCGAATCGAGCAAAGAAAAAATGATAATATATATTTTGAAATTTGGTGTAAACATTTACGAGTTGTAGGAAAGGTATTTTGCTTTCCATTTGCAAGAGATGTAATCATAAATTATTGTCCTAAATGTGGTAGAAAGATAGGAGAAAATAAAGATGGGAACTAATTATTACATAGCTGATAGACAAAAATTCAATTTAGAACAAGAAAAATATAAAAAGTTTAAAGACATAGATTTTGAACATTTAGGAGAAAAATTAAATGATGATATCTTATTTTCATTTTATAGTTTCCTAAAATTTCTAGAAAGAAATAATCAGAAAGATTTAGTTAATAATTTTAAATCAGAAGTATTAGTAAATATAGATAATTTTATTTCTAATTTAAGATATAATACATCTGATGCAACATTATTTAATTCAGGAGAATATATACATGTTGGTAAGAAATCTATGGGATGGTTATTTGTATTTAAACTACAACCTTATTGGTCAAATTTTGAAGAACTTAAAGACTATCTTTTAAAATTGGATCTATCAAAGAAAATGATTGTAGATGAATATGAAAGAGAAATATCACCACAAGAGTTTTTAGAATATGTTGAAAAATCTCAAAATGATAAAAATGATTTGTCAAATAAGGATAACTTTTTATATGAACAAAATATAGATGGATACAGGTTTTCAGATAAAGAATTTTCTTAGAAATTATTTTGGTGAATAGGGGGAAAGCAATGAGTAAAGCAGATGAGATGTTTGAAAGATTAAATTATATTGAACATTATAAAAATACAGATAATGAAGTTTATAGGACTGACAGTAGTCGTTGCTTAGGGAAAACAATAATATTTCAATATAAAGTAAAAAGAGTATGTGTTCCACAAGTTTTATATATGGAAGAATTACAGGCAATAAGCGAAAAATTCAAAGAATTAGGTTGGATGAATTTATAGGCTATGATGGAACAACTTATTACGAAACGTCCGACAATATCGGATATTTGGATTTATATATGAGGTGAGAGATGAATAAAAATGAATTTGGAGAAATTATAAACGGTAACGAAACTTATAATTTTATAGTAGATAAATTAAAAAATGGTGAAGCAGTACTTATAGGCTGGACAGATGAAGAATATTCACATTATGATATATTATTTAAATTAGGAGCATATAAAGAACAAGAAAATTACATTCAAAGAGGAATAAAAAACGATGACTTGTTTATAAGTGTTATGAGCTTAGGATCTTTTGGATTTAAAGCTATTTCTAGAAATAAAGAAATAAGTTCTGGGTATTTATCAGAAAAACTAAATTTTAATGTTGGAGAAAAATTTACTGAGTTAGTAAATAGTGTTTTATTGAGACTAAATTAAATGTTAAAACAGATTAGAGGAATATAAAAATGAGTAATTATAAAAGTTGGTCAAGTGAAGAAAGATATTTTGCAGAATGTCCAATTTGTAATCAAAGATTACCTATGATTAGAATGATAACTTTGAAAAAAGCTGATAGATATAGTTCAAAGAATTTAACAAAACTGTGTGAAAATTGTTATATAAAAATGCTTGAATATATTGGAATCACTGATGTTGAATTATAAACTATAAGTTTATAGTTAATGAATTTTGGAGGTAATATAAAATATGATTATAGTTAGTCAAAATAAAGACGAAATAGTGAACTTTAACAATATTATATATATTATGATTATGATGCTAGAAAATTATTTGTAAATTCTAGTTACGGTGACCGTGAGCAAAAATGTATATATTTTAAAACACTACAAGAAGCAAAAGATTTTATAGGCAAATACAAAAAACAGATTTTAAAATACGAATTTGAAATCGAGGAGGAGTAAATATGAAATTTTGTAAGGGAATGTTAGTATCGATACTAATTATTATAATATTAGTTATCATTATAAAAATTATTACAATAGGTTATAGTAATAAGGAAGTAATTGCTATACAAGTAAAAGATAAGTATATTAAAAGATACAATGATAAAGATGTTTATATGGTTGTTGATGAAGATAATAATACGTATCAAATTACAGATTTATTCTTTATAGGTAAATTTAACTCAACCGATATATATAATAGTTTAGATATTGGACAAGTATATTTTGTAGAAACATCTGGAATAAGAAATTATTTTTTTAGTTGGTACAAAAACATAAATAAAATTATACAATAAATGTGGAACTTTTCACATAAAGTCTGTAGGAGGAATATATGAAAGATGAAAGAAGAATTAAAAAAGTATAATGAATATAAATATACATTGAAAATTTTAAGACGAAATTTGAGGATAGAACAGAATAGAGAAGTGAATGTAGGAGGAGGATCAAACTTCGAAATCAACGGAGATATTCGACCTACAGGATACATGAATAATAATATTGAAAATCAAGTCATTACAAAAACAGATAAAATTAAACAGCTAGAAGCACAGATAAAAGATATAGAGGAAAGGATAGATATAATAGATTCGGCTTTAAAAACATTAAAAAATAATGATAGAATAGCAGTTCAAATGCGATTTTTTGACAGACTAGAATACGATACTATTGCTACTACATTAGGGTTGGCATCGTCAAAAGAAGCAGAGCAAAAAATTAGGCTTGCGGTATTAAAAATGGATAAAATATATAAAAATACAGTAAAAATACAGCAAAAATAAGGTTTTTCTTGACTTTTAAATGTGTTATACTATAAGTGGAAAAAAGGGGAGAAAGATATAAAAATGTATTAAACTCTCCTTATTTATTATTTATGAATGCTAAATAATGAAAGTATTTTTCATATATCAACCTTCTTGGGACAGAATTATCTGTCCTTTTTTATGTGTTTATAAAAAAATAAATAGATAAAAGAGGATAAAATATGAGATATTCAGAAGTGAGAGAAAACATATATAATTCAATTATATACGATAAAATGTATAAAGGATATATTCAACAAGTGGATATGATAAAAGAGGAACAGTGTGTCTACTGCAAGAAAATGAAAAAGAGTAATTGTAGGTTAAAAATAGAAAATGAGGAATGTACAAACTATGAAAAAATGGACAAAAGAAAGCGCAAATAAATACGTGGAAAAAGTACAAAAAGGAAAACAAGAAATTGGACTAACATATTTAAGTGCTAAGGATTTCCTGAAAAATCATAAAAAAGGAAACTCAATTATAGGTGTTTAAATGATAATTGATATAAATAATGTAAAACGATGTAATAATATTGAATAGGAAAAAATATTTATGGTTAATTTTGATAAAAATATAAGTAATTTACTATATGTGTTGAGTTTGAAAGGCAATATATATAAAGTAAATAGCTTTAAATTTTACAGTAATTCTAATAAAAAATATTGCGTAAAATACCAAATATTAAAGAGAAAGTATAACACAATAAAAGAAGAAAAATATGTAGTAGTTTATGAGTGCTATTCAAAAATAGATCTGATGAAATTTTTGATAAGTGAAGTACAAGAGGGTGATGCTGGTGGAAAATATAGTTAATAGTACAGATATTAAAAATTTTGATTATGAAACGGAATATAATAAATTAACTGAAAGGCAGAAAAGATTTATTGATTATTATTTAGAAACAGCCAATGCAACAGAAAGTGCAAGAAAAGCTGGATATAGTAAAAAAACAGCAAAGAATATAGGAAATGAAAACCTAACAAAACTTAACATTTTTATAAAATATAAATTAGAAGAAAAAGAAAATGAAAGAATAGCTTCACAAAATGAGGTGTTGCAATATTTAACTAAAGTGATGCGAGGAGAAGAAAAAGATCAATTTGGATTAGATGCATCTTTGCAAGATCGTACAAGGTGTGCAGAATTATTAGGTAAAAGATATGGAACTTTTAGGGAAAAAATTGATGTTGGAGGAATGATTCCAATAATAATATCTGGAGATGATAAGCTTGAAGATTGACAGTCCAAAACATGAAGAAATATATTTGCCAGATATAGTTGGTAAAGGATATGGAACAATATGGAACTATAAAGGCAGATATAAGGTTATAAAAGGCAGCAGAGCAAGTAAGAAATCAAAGACAACTGCTTTATGGATAATATATAATATGATGAAATACCCTCAAGCCAATACAGTTGTAGTAAGAAAAGTCAAAGATACATTAAGAGATAGTTGTTGTGCGGATTTGATATGGGCAATCACAAGATTGAAAGTAAATTCTTATTGGGCTTATCCAGAAAAACCAACAAGTAAACTAGAGATAACATATTTACCTACTGGACAAAAAATACTTTTTAGAGGTTTAGATGATTCTTTCAAAATAACATCAATTGCTGTAGAAAATGGCTGCTTATGTTGGTGCTGGATAGAAGAGGCTTACGAAATTATGAATGAAAAGGATTTTGATAAATTGGATGAGTCTATAAGAGGCGAAGTTCCAAGAGGCTTATTTAAACAAATAATACTAACCTTTAATCCATGGAATGAGCACCATTGGATAAAGAAAAGATTCTATGATGTTAAAGATGAAGATATATTGGCAGTAACAACTAATTATTTATGCAATGAATGGTTAGATGAGGCAGATAAAAAGGTATTTGAAAGGATGAAAAAAAATAATCCCAGAAGATATCAGGTTGCAGGTTTAGGTAATTGGGGCATAGTAGAAGGTGTCATTTATGAAAACTGGAAAGAAGAAAAATTTGATTTGGATAAAATAAAAAATTTAGAAAGTGCTTTTGGATTAGACTTTGGGTACACTAACGATCCAACAGCACTTTTTTGTGGCGCTATAGATTTAAAAAATAAAAAAATATATGTTTTTGATGAGTTATATCGAAAAGGTATGAGTAATAAAGAAATATATGAAAAAGTATATAAAATGGGTTACGAGAAGGAAAGAATAACTGCAGATAGTGCAGAACCAAAGTCAATAGATGAATTACAAGGATTAGGATTAAGAAGAATAACAAGTGCGGTAAAAGGAAAAGATAGTGTAAACAATGGAATACAATTTATACAAGATTTTGAAATTATAATACATCCTAAATGTGTAAATTTTATAACAGAAATAAGCAATTATACTTGGGATGAAGATAAATTCGGCAATAAGATCAATAAACCGATAGATGATTTTAATCATTTAATGGACGCAATGAGGTACGCAGTTGAAAGGTATATTAGAAATAGCAGTTGTGTTGCAATATTAAAATAAGAGGTGAAAATATGTTAGATGTGAATAAAATAAAAATGATAATAATGTACGATTATGAAAGAAGAAGGCAAATAGAAATTGCTAAAAGATATTACGAAAATGATAATATAATTAAAGATAAAGGAATATTAACAGAAGAAGCTAATCCAGTTAGAAATGCAGATAATAGAATATCGCACAATTTTCACCAGTTGATAACAGATGAAAAAGTGGCATACATGTTTACTTATCCGGTGCTATTTGATGTTGGAGATATAGATATAAATAATAAAATTAAAGAAATATTAGGCGACGATTTTAAAAGCGAATGTGCGTATCTTTGTACAAATGCAACCAATAATAAAGTGGGATGGTTGCATTATTGGATAGAAGATGGAAAATTTTTATACTCTGTTGTTGAAACAGAGCAATGTTTGCCAGTTTTTGATGAAGGACTAAAGAAAAAGTTAATAGGTTTTTATAGATATTATCCAGTTATAGAGGAAAATACTGTAGGGAGAATAAGAGAATATGTAATATTTGAATATTGGGATGCTGTACATTGTGAAAAATATAAATTTAGAGGAAATTTAAAAGGTGCAGGCTTAACATATATGCCAGAAGAGTATGAAGATTTTACTCATGATTTAGGCGAAGTCCCATTTATTGAATTTAAAAATAACAGAAATTTAGTAAGTGATTTAAAAAAATATAAAGACTTAATAGATGTTTATGACGTTGTCGTAAGTGGTTATGCTAATGACTTAGAAGATATACAGCAACTTATATATGTATTAGAAAATTATGGTGGTGAAAATTTAAGTGAATTTTTATCGGATTTAAAGCGATATAAGACTATAAAGACAGAAACTACAGCTTCTGGAACAAAAGGTGGGGTAAGCACTTTAAAAATCGATATTCCTGTAGAAGCCAGAAATAGTATACTTGATATTTTAAAAAAGCAAATATATGAAAGTGGACAAGCATTACAGCAAGATAATGAGAATTTTGGTAATGCAAGCGGAGTAGCATTAAAGTTTTTTTATAGAAAATTGGAATTAAAGGCAGGACTTACACAAATAGAGTTTGAAAAAGGACTTAATCATTTAATAAGAGTCATAATGAAATTTTTAAAAATTTCAGATGCCGAAAAAAGAAGTATTACACAAACATGGACAAGGAACATGATCAGCAATGACTCTGAGAATGCTCAAATAGCCGCTGATAGTGTTAATATAATATCTGATGAAACAATATTAAAGAATCATCCGTGGGTTGAAAATCCAGAAGATGAGTTAAAAAAAATACAGAAGCAAAAAGAGAAAGCTCAGCAAAGACAAAGAGAAATATTTGGCAGTGCTGGTGATTTTGATAAAGAAGAGAATGGTACCAATAATTAGGAGGTGCTTTTTTTATGGCTAGAATACCTAAAGGATACTGGGAAAAAAGAAGTACCGATTTGCTAAAAAATATTGAACAACAAACAATATTTACAATAAATAGTTTAATACAAGTATATAATAAAGCTACTGATAATATAAATAAAGAAATCTCTAAGATATTTAGTAATTATAGTAAAGAGACTGGGTTATCAAGAAAAGCTTTAGAAAAATTGTTAAATACTAGAGAAACAGAAACGCACTATAAAAATCTATTAAAAGTAATAGATAATGATATAACAGATGATGATATAAAAAAGAAGCTACTAGCTAAATATAACGCTCCAGCATACGCATTTAGAATTAGTAGATATCAAGCATTACAAGATACTATTGATATTGAATTAAAAAAACTTGCAAATATAGAAAAAGATATCACTAAAATAAGATATGTAGATACAATTAGTGAAGGATATTATAGAAATATATTTGATATTCAAAAAGGCTTGGGAATTGGCTTTAATTTTTCACAGCTAGATAAAAGAATGATTGACTTATTACTAAATAAAAAGTGGTATGATAAAGCAAATTACTCTGATAGAATATGGGATAACAATGAAAAATTAAGCAATTATCTAAGTACAGCATTACTAGCAGACAACTTGACGGGAAAATCTATACAAAAGATGTCTAACGAGATAAAAGAAGTTATGAATGTTGGATTATATAGTGCTACTAGATTAGTTAGAACAGAAACTAATTATTTTGCTAATCAAGCAGAAATGCTATCATATGAAGAACTTGGAATAGAGGAATACCAGTTTATAGCAACTTTAGATAAGATAACATGCAAACATTGTGCTGAACTGGATAAAAAAGTTTTTAAAGTTAAAGAGGCAAAAGCTGGAAAGAATTGCCCACCAATACATCCAAATGACCGATGTACTACTGTTGCTGAATTTGATGATAATAATATAGAAGATTTACAAAGAAGAGCTAGAAATGAAAATGGTAAAACAATGCTAATTTCACAAGATATAAAATACAAAGAATGGTCTATGCAATATGCTCCAGAACAATATAAGAAATATTATGTTAATCCTAATTTACCTAAGACAAAATCAGTACAAAGCAGTATACTAGAGAAACAATTAGGATTTTATGATGAAATAGGTAAGTTGAATTTTATCCCCAAAAATGCTATAATATCTAATGTATATATCATTGCAGGAAGAGAAACACAGACGGTTTTTAGAAGTGCGAACAAATATGCACAAGCATTTGGCGGAAAAGCACAAGAATGGATGAAAAAGGTCGGAAAGATAGAAAGTGATAAATATATATTTGATATACATTGGGTAGAACATAGAAAATATGGAAAATATGATTTTAAATTGAAAGGAAAGACTTTAAAATGAGAGTTAAATATATTGGAGAAAGTTTTGGAGTAGAGGGACTTACAAATGGAAAAATATATGAAGTAATTGCAATAGAAGACGATATGTTTAGAGTAATAGATGATAGTGGTAAAGATTACCTTTATTCTAGCACTAAGCCATCATCATTAGAAGATGTTAACAAGTTTGGTAAGTGGGAAATTGTAGAAGATAATGAAAATCATGAATTGGAAAAAGCAATCAAAGGAAAAAATATAAGATATAAAATAGGTGATAAAGTTGAGTTGAAAAATGGAAGTATTACGACAATTAGGCATTAAAATTTAATAATATATAATATGTAGTGATGGAATAGGTAGACATTAAACACTTAAAGACTATTGGAAGTTGTCGGTAAGCCAGTGAAGATAGTTATATTAGGTGCAAATCTTAACCTATATATAATTTTAAAGACGTAGAAATACGTCTTATTTTTATGTCCTAGACATGACATTAAACTGTCTATTTTTTATGCTTGAAAAAGCAAATACAATGTCGCAGAAATAGCGATAAATAATTTTTAGTTACAGAAATAGTAACGGAAAGGGGTAAAAATGGAGTTCTTAAAAGAAATTTTAGGAGATGACTTATTTGAACAAGTCAAAGCAAAAGTTAGTTCTTATAACGAGAAAGTCGATAAGGATAAAAAAGTAAGTATTGTTAATGTTAATAATGGTGAATTTATTGCAAAATCAAAATATGACCAATTAAAAACAGATTTTGACAATACTAAAACATCTTTAGATACTGCAAATACAACAATAACAGATTTAAAGAAAAATAATGGAGATAATGCAGATTTACAAGCTAAAATAACTGCTTATGAAAGTGAGAAAGCTATTTTAGAAAAAGCACACAAAGAAACAACTGAAAGGTTAATCAAAGAGGGTGCTATTAAAGATGCATTATATCAAGCAAAAGCTAAACATCCAGAATTATTGCTTGCCAAATTTGACTTATCTAAAATAGTATTGGATGAAAAAGGTGAGAAAGTAGTATCTGGTATTGAAGAACAGATGAAATCTAATAAAGAAAATTATAAAGATTTATTTAATGAAGTAGAACAAATAAATTCTACATATCATTATACACCTAAAAGCGGAGAAACAAGTAATAATAAGGGTGCTACAGATTTTGTAGGAATTATTAAAGAAAATCAAGCAAGAAAAATTTAAGGCATAGTAATATGTCTTTTTTTATGTTAATTTAAGGAGGAGAAAAAATGGGATATTTAAAAGATGAATTACAAGGCTTTGTACCAGTAGAACAAGCTACAGAAATAATGAAAGATGTAGCAAGAGGATCTAGTCTATTAAAATTATCAAAAGTATCAAAAATGGAAAGTGATACAAAAAAAATACCAGTTATGACAGAAGGACCTGGAGCATACTGGGTAGGAGAAGGAGAAAGAATAAAAACATCTAAAGCGGGATGGATTTATCCAGAATTAAAGGCTAAAAAACTAGCTGTAATTATACCTGTAACTAAAGAAAAATTAAATGATACTACAATAGAGGTATTTGAAGAATTAAAAGAACCAATAGCAGAAGCTTTTTACAAAGCCATAGATGCAGCAGGTTTCTTTGGAACAAATTCACCATTTGCTAAAAATATTATGAATTGTATAGAAACAGCAGAAAATAAAGTAGAAATTGAAACAAACAAAACTTTAGATTTAGATGTTTCTGATGCAATGGCATTAGTAGAAGAGGCAGGATATGATGTAAATGGCTTCGCTGCTAAAGTTGGAATTAAAAATTCTTTAAGAAAACTAAGAGATGGAAATGGCAATCAATTATATGTTGATGGTGTTAATGGTAAAGAATTATACGGATTACCTATTGAATTTAGTAGAAATGGATCTTGGGATAAGACAAAAGCTGAACTATTTGGTGGAGATTGGGATAAATCTTTAGTAGGCATAAGAGAAGGTATTGAATATGAAATATTAAAAGAAGCTACATTAGAGGGAACAGAGTGGACTGATGGAAAACCATTATCTCTAGCTGAGCAGGATATGATAGCAGTTAAAGCTACAATGAGACTTGGATATTTGCCAATTAAAGACGAAGCTTTCTGTGCAGTAGTACCTAAACCCTAGTCCAGCCACATTAAAAGTGGCAATTCCAAGTAATGAAACACAATTATTAGGAGAAAAAACAGTTCAAGATTTATGTGAAAACTTAAGCATTGAAGATGATAATGTTAAAGGTTCACTAAAATATGTTGAGAATTGGACTGAATTTTCAAAAACAGATAATAGTGGAAATTTTTTACCATTGTACTTTGAAGAAGCAAAAGAAAAGCCAAAAGGTACAATTAAATGTGAGCTAAAAGGAACAGGGGCAAAAGTTAAGAAACCTATTGCAGTAGATAATAGTGATGGCTTAATAGTATTTCAAATACATAATGCTGACAATACTATTGAGATTACTAGCGATGGCAAGGAAAGTAAAACACTTAAACTAGTTGATTTAACGCTTAAAGAAAAGGTTTAATAATAAAAGTTGAGGGAATACTATGTCAGAAAATATTACTATGATAAAAGATATATTAGGTATTAAAAATGAGAGTTTTGATAAATTTTTAGAGTTTTGCGAAAAAAGTATAAGCAATAAAATTTTGGATTTTTGTCATATAAAAAGCATACCACAGAATTTAAATACACTTATACAAGAGTTTTTAATTGAACAATACAATCTTAATAAAAATGGCATTGGAAATAGCAATTTAGAAGTTACTAGTGCATCTGACAACGGGCAGACTGTAAACTTTAAAAATGTTGGTGGTGTAGGAGCAATGTCTAGTAATGTAGATGAGTTTTTAGAAAGAAATTTAACTACATTAGTAGCATATAGAAAGCTAAGGTGGTAATATGAAAATTCCAGAACAATTTAGGAATATTATAGCCAATACTTTTTATGATAAAGAAATAGAAATTTATACAACTGCTGTTATTAAAGATAATGAAGGTGCTGTCATTGGAAATGGTAAAAAAGAAAAAATAGATACTTTTAAAGGTAACTTTCAATTAAGCACTAGAGAATATATACAAAAAGAGTATGGAATTGACATAGAGGCAAATGCTATCATAACTTGTGATAATACAATAGGTGAGATAGGCAATATTGCAGTATATAAAAACAAAGACTATGAAATAAAAAATAAAGTTATATCAGATAGTCATACTACTCTTTTAGTGTTAGGAGATTGATAAAATTGTCGGAAATAAAAGGATTAGAAGAAATATTAACATCTTTGTCTTCTTTTGGTGCAAATATAAATGAAAGTGCAAGGAAAGGTTTAGAAAGAGGCGCAAAAAAAATACAAAAAAATGCAAAACTTTTAACACCTGTTGACACAGGACATCTTCGTAATTCAATAAAAACATCATCAGAAATTATAGCAGATGGTGTAAAAGCACAAGTATTTACAAATACAGAGTATGCTCCTTATGTGGAATTTGGAACCGGACAAAAAGGTGCTGAAAGTAATATAGATAGACCAGATGGTATTTCTTATAAAAGAGATTGGAAAGGGCAAAAAGCTCAGCCATATTTAAGTCCAGCGTATTTACACGCAAAAAATACTGGTGAAGTTGAACAAGAACTAATAAAATCTTTACAACAAGATATAAGAAAATTGGAGAGTGGTAAATAATGAAAAATTTAAAGCCACAGATATTAGAAAAATTAGAAGAAATTTCAGATGCTGAGGTTTACTTCTATTACCCTAAAGCTTTTACAAAGGGAAAAAAGATAATAAGTTACTACGAAATTGATAATTCAGAAGCAAGTGAAGCTGATGATGAAGAGTATAGTAGTAATATTGCTATCCAGATTGATATTTGGTGTGATACGCCTAGTCAATGTTCTGAATTAGCAATAAAAGTAAATAATAAAATGAAAGAGCTAGATTTTAAAAGAACACTAGCTCTTGATTTGTATGAAGAGGGTGCTATTAAATACCACAAAACTATGCGTTTTGAAAAAAATGAAATATTAGATAATTAAAAGGGGGAATATATATGCCAAAGGTAAGAAAAGCATTAAGAGGATTAAGCGGTATAAAGGTTTTTGAAATAAAAGAGGACACAGAAACAAATTATAGTGTAGGAGAGGCTGTTTCGATACCATACGCACAAAGTCTTAGTAGAGACATACAATCATCAAATGAAGCAATTTATGCAGATGATGAAATCTACGATGATGAAGAAGTTTTTGATGGTGAAGATTTTGAACTTCAAATACCAGAAGCTGATTTGAAAACTTATTCTATAATTGAAGGTGGAAAGTATGATGAAGAAAATAAAGAATACTCTTGGGGACCAGATGATCAAGGAAAAGATTATGCTATGACTTTTAAAGCTAAAAGAAAAGATGGAAATTATAGAATGTTTAGATATTATAAGGCTAAATTTAAAAAGGTAAAACAAGATTTGCAAACACAAGATAATGGCACACAAATATCTACAATAACAATAAGTGGAACATTTTATAAAAGAGCTCTTTTAACAGATCCAAAAGTTAGAGTTTATAAAGATAGCGAAAGCTCTGCTGATTTGGTTTGGTTAGATACAGTACCAAAAGCACCAGCAGGAGAATAATTAAAGGAGAGTTTTTATAAAATGTACCCGAATGGAAGACACTCTTTTTTTAGTGTCCATTCCATTGGGTACATTTTATTTTTATGAACTCTCCTATTTTTTTATATATTAGGAGGAAAATATGCCAAAAAAAACTAATGAAGCAGTAAGTTTAAATGTTTGCAAAACAATTCATGGAGTTGAAATAAAAAAAATGCCATGTGGTAAATATTTTGAAGCATTACAAGAATTAAAAAATTTGCCAACAGATTTTATAAAGGAAGTATCTAAAGGTGTTGAATTTAAGCTATCGGATGTATTTCAACTAGAAAATCTTTTAAATCTTATAGCACAATTAGCAATTATAACACCAAATTTTATGTTTAAATTTTTAAGTAAATTATTTGATGTAAAAGAAGATTATTTAAGAGATTCTTTAACACCAAGCGAGTTAATAGAAGTATGTAAAGTGTTTTGGGAGGTTAATAACTTAGAAAATTTTTTCAACCAAATGAAGCCAGTAGTGAAGAAATTGACAGAACTAATTGGCTTCAGCGCACAATCGCAATCTGTGTTAAAATAGGCATATCTAAAAAAGAATTTTTTGAAGATTATTATATAGATGAAATTCCTATAATTATGAACGAGTTTGCTGAATTAAACAAAATACAAAATTCGGATGAACAAGTAGTATCTGCGGAAGAATTTTAGTATTGATATATTACAAATTTTAATGTATCATCTTATTAGGGGTGATGTATATGAAATGTGAAAAGTGTGGCAAAGAAATATCAGAATTAGATGAAAAATGTCCATTTTGTGGCTATACTGAAGAAGAAAGTAAAAAGCAGAAAAATACAACAAATGCTCAAAGGTTAAATATTATTGCTAACATAAATTTATTTATAATGCTAATAAGTTCCGTTTTTATTTTTATAAGTGCAATAAAGGACTATACAAATGAATTTGATTTCTTTAGGATATTGTTAGGAATAATAGTTGCCATTACGGGATATACGCTATATCTTTTGTTAAAAACAGTCGTTGATATATATAATAAATAAAAAAAACCTTAACACCAGATTATTCTGGTGTATTTTTATGCCTGAAAGAAGGTGAAAAAATGAATGAGACTCAAATAGGGAAACTAGTAATTGATTTACAAGTAAAAACAAAAGCGTTAGAATCTGGATTAAAAACTGCGCAAGAAAAGTTAAAAGAAATAGAGCAATCTAATAAAAGTGTTGAAAATAGTAATAAAAGCTTAGATGCAAGTTGGGTGGCAATGGCTGGAACTGCTACTGCTGCACTTATAGGAATAAAGAGTGCAATATCATCGGCAATAGATGAATATAAGTCTTATACTCAAGCTATGGACTCATTAAATGACGTTTCAGATTATACTGGTAATAATTTAAATGAGATGAGTAAAATAATGGATAAATATTCTGTTGTGATGAATAAATCAGATATTGCTACAACAATTAAAAATTTTTCTTTAATGGGGTTTACAGCTAAGCAAACAGACCAAATGATACAAGCCTTAACAAATTCAGCAATTAGGAATAGAAATGCTAATTATACAGTAAGTGAAGCTGTTAGAGTAGCTTCAGAAGGATATAGACAAGGGCTATCTACGCTTTCAGATAGTGCAGGTGTTACTGAAAATTTATCTGCTATGTTGGATAACTATGCAAAGTCAATAGGGAAAACTGCAAGTAAATTAACAGAAGCTGAGAAAAATCAAGCTTATCTAAATAGAACTATGTATGCAGCTGAGCCTTTTGCTGGTGCAATGGAGGGATATTTAGATAGTTTAGCTGGTAAGCAAGGACAATATGCACAATCAATGCGAGATACACAAATTGCATATGCTGAGGCTTTAGAGCCTACTTTTTCAAGTTTACTAAGTGCTGGAACAAGTATACTAGAGGTGTTAAATAATATTATAACCGCACATCCAAATTTAACAGCAGGTTTTACAACTTTTGCAGTAACTCTAGCAACATTAGTAATTGTTTTTACATCTGTAAAAAAAGCAATAGATTTATATAAAGCGTCTACTTTGGCAGCAACAATACAAACAAATGGTTTTACAGCAGCTATTATGGCTAATCCGTTAGGTGCTCTAGCTGTAGCAATTTCTTTAGTTATTGGAGCATTAGTTTCTCTTACTAACGCTGAAAAGGAGCAAACGGAAGCACAAGCTGAATTAAATGCTCAAACCGAAAGATATAATCAGATAAAATCAGGAACTTATGGATATACAGAAGATGCTATATCCCAAGCAGAGCAAGATAAGTCAGCAATAGATGAACAAATTGAAAAAATAAAGAAATATATAGAATTAAATGAAGAATTTGAAAGAATAAAGGGTGCAACCAAAAACAGTGGATATAATAAAGGGTATACTTTTGAAGATGGCGAAGTTATGGCAGATGAAGAATATGCTAACTATTATAACGAAATTGAATCATCCATTAAGTCTTTAAAAAAGGAAATGAAAAGTTATGGAAATACAATGGATGAAATTAAAGAAAAATATTCAGAACTTACAGAAGAGTCAAAAGCGTACCAAAAGCAGTTGGATAATGCAAATGTCATTAAAAACATGTCTAAATCTTTAGATGTTGACACAATAAAAAATGAGCAAAAGCAGGCTGCACAATTAAAATCTAATTCTAGTTTAATGCAAAAGTATTTAAATGTTTATAAAACAGCAGATAAAGAGAGTACAGAATATAAAAATGCTTTAAATGAATTAGCAAAGGCTTACCCAGAGGCAGCGACTTCTGGTGGAATACTTACAGATGTTATACAAGGACTAATAGATGCAGAAGCACTACAAGCTGATGAGGCATGGAACGCTTCAAAAGCTAGCATACAATCACACATAGATAATATACAAGCAGCCTTAAATGATGAGGCTGTGCAAAAGCAAGTTGCCGAAAACATGGGAATTGCTTATGATGAAAGTTTTAGACCAAGACTAGAAGGAATACTAGCACTATTACAAACTATTGCAGGATACAATCCCGAAGATGTACCCGGTGTTAATCCAACAGCTTTAGAGGATAAAACATATACAACATCTGCTGGTAGCAGTTCAACGTATTCTAACGAAGCACTTGATAATTATAAGAAACAGATAGAGCACAAAAAGGCTCTAGATCAATTAACATTAAAAGAAGAAATAGCAATGTATGAAACAGCTTTAAGAGAGTATGCTTACACTACTGATGAAAAGATGGAATTAAGGGAAAAAATATATGAATTGAACAAAGAATTGGCACAAAAAGAAAAGGAAATGCTTGAACAGCAAACAGAAGATTATGAAGCATATATAGCAGAACAAAAAAATCTTAGAGGTGCTGCGTACGACGTAGTAGAGCAAAACAGAGATTACGATAAAATAATAGCTATGCACAAAAGTTATTTAGACCAAATTATGTATGACGAAAGATTATCATTAGAAGAAAGAAAAGATATATATAGAGAAGAGTTGCAAACAATTAGAGATTACGAGCAGCAAAAGCGAGATTTGAGAGTTGAGGCTGTGGATAATACAGTTAGTCAATTAACAAGTGCATTAACAAAATATTATGAAGAAATGCAAGAAAAAGATAAAGAGGCAATAGATAAAAATCTCGAAGAAGTTGAAAACTGGAAAAATGAAAGAATAAAAGCAATAAATGAAGAATACGATGCAAGACTTGAGGCAATAAATAAAGAATTGGATGCTTTGAATAAGGCAGAAGAACAAAAAACAAGAGATGAAGAAGATGCCGAATATCAAAGAAAAAAATTAAGATTGGAGCAGCTTATTGAATATGAACACGATGCTACAACAAAAGCAAATTATCAAAAGGAATTAGATAAGCTAATTACACAATATCAAAAAACTTTGGATGATAGAGCACTACAAGACAGAAAAGATGCTTTGAACGAACAGAAAGAATTATTACAAAATGAACAGAATGATCAAATTGATGCAATAGAAAAAGAAGCTGAAAAAAGAAGTGAAGTATATGAACAACAGCTTAAAGAATTAGAAAAATATTACGATGAACAGATAGATAAAGCTCAACAAACTGCGGAACAAATGTTACTAAATGTTGAGCAAAATCAAGATAAAATATTGGAACTTTTGAAAAGTTATGGAGATGCTTATGAAATAACAGGACAAAGTCTAGGTGAAAAATTAGCACAGGGCTTAAATAATGGAGTAGCAAATAAAGTGCAAGATTTAATACAAAGAATACAAGATACTATAGATACTAATATAAATGAAAAAATAAAAGAATGGACTAGTTCTAATTATAAATATGATGGAATTTCTGATAAGCCTAAAACTAATACAGTCAATGTAGTACAGAATGTAAAAATTGAGCAAATTCCTGAAATGCCGTCTGAAACTTATAGAAAATTAAACAATATAAGTGAAAATTTAGCTTCCGAACTGGCAGGGGTGATGTGATATGCAAAAACTAAAAGTTATAAATTTAGCATTAAATGAAAGTATAACTTTCGATAGTATTGGTGGAATAGATGAAGATGTACTTTTGAGTCATATAGAAGGAGTTGGTATACCGTCTGCTACATCCCAAAAGTCTCAAGGTGTGGTTCAAGATGGAAGCAATGCAGAAGACGCCTTACTAGATAATAGGATTATTAAACTTGAAACCACTATTAGAACGAAAGATAGGGAAAAATTATATGAATTACGTAGGAAAATCTTTAGAATAATCAACTGCAAAACCTATAATAAAAATACAAATAAAAGAGGGGAGTTATTATTATATTATACAAATAATTATAAAACATATAGAATATATGGAAGAGTCGAAGATGCCGTGGAATTTAACCAAAGGAAAAATGAACATGATAAAGCCACAGTGTCTTTTTTATGTGTTGAGCCATATTTATTAGATGAGGAAGATACATTGCTAGATGTAAAAGCTATTAGAGAAGGTTTAAGATTTCACTTAATATTACCAACTACATTTGCTAATGTTTCATTTTATAAAAATATAGTTAATAGAGGTGATGTTGAAACACCAGTTGAAATAGAATATATAGGTCCAGCCGTAAACCCTAGAGTAACAAATGAAACTACTGGCGAATATATACAAGTCAATATGACTATAAATGAAAAAGAAAAATTGATTATTAACACAGCAGAAGGATACGAAACAGTTAATCTAATAACTCCTAATGAAGTTAAAGATGTTTATAACAACATAGATTTAAACAGTACATTTTTTAAACTAATTGTAGGAGAAAATATGATTAAATATAGTTCTGACGTTGAAACTGCAAGAGATAAAGTTAGCGTTAAATTTTCAAATAGATATATAGGAGCATAACATGAAAAATTATTGTATAGAAGTTATAAACACTAAATTTGAATTGCTAGGAATAATAACTAATTTTGAAAGCTTGCAATGTATTTGGAATTATAATGAATGTGGTACATTTGAATTGACTATTAACAAAAATAAAACCAATACAGATAAATTAAAAAAAGATAATTTAATAATAGTAAATAAAAATGATGAAAAAGTTTTAATAATAGAAAAAGTAGTTACTACGACAAACAAAAACAGTAAAACGATGAAAGTATCAGGCACTTGTATTAAAGGAGTTACCAAAAGAAGAATAATAGCTACTAATGGTTATGATAGAGTAAATGAGACAGAAGCTGAAAATGTGATGAAGCATTATTTAAAAAAGCATATTATAGAAGCTTATTATGATGATATAAGGACACCGGAAAGGGATATATCATGGATTAGAATTGCTCCAACGCAAAACAGAGGAATAAAAACAGTTTGGCAAGCTAGATTGACTAATTTACATGATGAAGTTACCCATATTTCTACCGATACAGGTGTTGGATGGAAAGGCATACTCAATAGAAATGATAAATGTATAGATTTTGACTGCTATGAAGGTAAAGACCGTTCAATTCATCAACTAGACGAAGGAAACACCCATGCTATTTTAGAAAAATATAAGCATGAGGAATTAGAGCCATATACACATAGTGCGTTAGAGGGCAATAGGAAAGTGCCATATATTATATTTTCAGAAAAGAAAAAAAATTTGTTTGATGGCAAAACTACAGATGATAACACCAATTTAAAAAATGTTGGTTACTGTGCGGGAAAAGGTGAAAATGAGGATAGATTGATTACTGTTATAGGCGACACTGTAGGTTTTGAAAGAAGAGAGGTATATATTGACTTAAATAATATAGAGGACCCGGACGAATTAAGACAAGAAGGGCAGAAAAAGTTAGATACTTATAATGAAATAAAAAGTATTGAGGGTAAAATTTATCAAATTCCAAATATGGAATATGACAAGGATTTTTTCCTTGGTGACATTGTAACATTAGAAACAGATGGCATATATGAGGATAAAAGAATTATACAAGCTAAAGAGATTTATGAGAGAAATAATATAACTGTTGAGTTGGGCTTTGGAGATAAAGTTCCAAGTTTGGCTGAACAAATAAAAAAGATGACACAAAGACCAATATCATAAATATATAAAGGCATAAGATAGGTGTTTAAGATTAAGTTAAACACCCTATTTTATGGGAAAGGAAAATGTTATGGAAGAAATTGTTTTAAATAGTTTTCCATTTGATAGTATGGATGTATTAGATGAAGATACTGGACAAATGGTAGCAGATAGAGAATATGAAGCTAAAGTTTTTGCTAATTATTTTAAAAAATTTTTAAGCAATGGTGTATATTTTGGAGAATATAACAACTATAAAGAAAACTCTATGAAAGTAAGTTTAGAAGGTGGCATGAATATTAAAGTCGCCACTGGCGCTGGACTAATTGAAGGTGTTGACTTTGAAAATGGAGAAGATCGAATTTTTACATTAAGCAGACCAGCATCTTCAAAAAGAATTGACAGAGTCGTAGTACAATTAAACAATTCTCTTAGTATTAGAGCAACTAAATTGTATATTAAAGAAGGAGATAATAGTAAACCAGCAGATTTACAAAGAGATACAAATATATACGAAATATGTGTTGCTGAGATAACAGTTAGCAGTGACTCAAACATTCAAGAAGAAAATATAAAAGATACTAGAATGAATAAAGAGTTGTGTGGTATTGTCAATTCACTAATAAGTGTAGATGGCGAAGAATTGTACCAAAAATTTCAAGAGTATATAGATACTGTAACTAATGAATTAGTGAGAAAAGACCAAGACATCGTTTTAAAAGGAACTATAAAAGATAAAGATGGTAGAAGTTTATCTACAAATGATTTTACCAATGACTATAAAAACAAAGTAGATAGTTTGTCAAATACCAACATTATAAATAATCTTGAAAGTACATCTATAACATCTGCATTGTCGGCGAATATGGGTAAATTTTTAAATGAAAACAAGCAAAATAATATAAAAAAAGGAAGTTCAAATCCTATACCAAGTGAATTATCAGAGGGGGATATTTTCCTTAGATATTTTAACTAGGAGGTGTAGAATATGGCAACAAATGGAAGAGCAACAACAAATACATTAAAGCATTCTTTTTTTTATTGTGATTGGCAACAAGCAAGACAAAGTACAAGTGAAAATTATACTGTTATAAATTGGCAACTTGGCTTAAATTGTGGAAGTAATAACGGTTGGGATGCGTGGTATACAAATGCTATTAGAATTAACAGTTTAACTATTGATGGAGAAGTAGTGTATAATGCTACGCTTTCTAACATACAAGGAGCAGGCGACCATCAAATAACTAGTGGTACAAAAACTATATATCATAATAGTGATGGAAGGAAAACTTTTAGTATTAGTATTAAAGGATGGCTTATTGATTATGGAGATGCAAATGGAGATGGCACGTGGGAATTAGAAAAAATAGATAGATATACAACCGTTACAATTTCAGAAAGAAGCAAAGACATAAATAGCATTTTTGTTGATTGGAAATCTGCAGACGCAAGAGATTATACACAACATAAGATAAATGGTGGAGAGTGGACTGATTCAAATGACTCTGTAGCTTCTAATAACAGAAGTGGTTATATTAAAATATCGGATTTAAATCCAAATACTACGTATAAAATAAAGGTAAGAGTTAGGAGAACAGATAGTCAACTTTGGTCAGAAAGCAATGAGATAACAATTAAAACTTATGACTATGCAAAATTTAGTAATATTACTTCTTCCAATTTTGGAAGTGATGTTAATATTACAAAAATTAACGAAAGTAAAATAAAAAATGATTTACAAGTGTATATAAACAATACACTAGTTGCCTCTAGAGAAAATATAAGCGATGATTATAATTTAACATTTACACAAAATGAATTGGATAAATTATATGAAAAATATCCAGTCAATAGTGATACTATTAACGTTGAATACAGATTACAAACGGTATGTAATTTAGTAACATATATAGATAAGTTAGAAAAAAACATGCTCTTAACTGGTGAGGCGAAAACATCATGGATAAAAATAAATGGTATGACAAAAAGAGCTGAAGTTTTTATTAAGGTAAATGGTACAGTAAAGAGAGCGGTAGTGTTTGTAAAAGAAAATGGTATACTAAAAAGATGTATGTAAGGGGGTGTCTAAATGCCTGACTATACAAAGAATTATAATTTAATAAAACCGTATAAATCAGAAAATTATGATGTAGATGAAATAAATAACATGAATATGGATATAGTAGATGCCGAATTAAGTCGTAGGGTTATTGCAATACTAGGAAAAGGCTTATCAACAAATGATTACACAAACGAAGATAAAGAAAAGTTAGAAAAAATTGGAGATACAAAAAGAGGCTTTACCTTTACACCAACAGTGTCAGAAGAAGGTGTCATATCATGGCAAAATGATGGAAATTTACCAAACCCAGAGCCTGTTAATATAATGGGACCGGAAGGACCAAAGGGAACTAATGGGCTTAATGCTACATTATTAACAATAGAAAATTTAGATGACTACTATGGTAATGAAAAAATAGGATATTATTACGGAAATGTTGAAAATAAAGTCCTAGGATTACCACAAGGAAAAAATATAGGTAGTTTTTATATGCAAGTTTTAAAAAGTGGTGAAGAATTTTTTACTCAAATTTTAATACCTAGTACTTTAAATAATATTAACAATATTTTTATAAGAACAAAAAATTATGAACAAGTTGACTGGAGTGAGTGGGCAAATTTTGACACAACAAACTTTTATAGTAAAAACGAATTAGAGAATATGTTCATTACTAATACAGAAATAGATGAAATATTTAATTAAGGAGGAAAAGTTATGAAATATTTAAATTTAGAAGGCTTAAAACATTTAGTAGATTTATTAAAAGAAATGATAAATAGTAAAGTAGAAAAAGTAGATGGCAAAGGGTTATCCACTGTAGACTTTACTACAGCATATGAAACAAAATTAAAAGGAATAAAAGATGGTGCAGAAGTAAATAAAATAGACACTATCAGTGTTAACGGTAGTGATTTACCGATAGGTAATAAGAAAGTGAATATTGAAATTCCAGATACTTCTGAATTTCAAACAGCTGCAGAAGTTGAAGAAGCCATAACTGAGAAGGGTTATCAAACAGCTGCAGAAGTTGAAAGTACAATATCTAAAAAAGGTTATCAAACATCAGCGCAAGTTAGTAGTGCAATAGCTAGTGCTATTAAGGGAATACAAGGAATTAAATATTCAGTAGTAACTGCATTACCACAATCAGGAGAGGCAGGAACAATATATTTGGTTTCAAATAGTGGAAGTGGCAAAAACATATATGATGAATATATCTGGATAACAGATAAATTTGAATTATTAGGGACTACAGAAGTTGACTTAACTGGCTATGTAAAAGATAGTGATTTGGTTGCTATAACAACAAGTGAAATAGATGAGCTGTTTGCAGAGTAGGAGGAATTTTAAATGAAGTATACTGATAAAAATGCTCTTACTAGATTTTGGGAGAAAATCAAACAATATATTGATAGTAAAATTGGAAGTAAAGAGGAAATTTTATTTGAAGGAGAAGCTACAGAAGGAACTTTATTTTATAGAAATGATGCAACTCAAAAAAGATTATCACAATATAAGGAAATTCATATATTTGTAAGAGAAAATTCTTCAGATGCGTATATAGACAATGTTTATATAATAAAAGTAACTGATAATTTTCGTTATACCACTTCTATACAATTAACACAAATTCATAGTAATGGATTTTTTGACTTCATTACTATACAAATAGATACAGAAAGTATGATAATAGCCAATAATTATAGAACAAAATATAATACTTCATATAATGGTTTTGTTAATTATTCAGATAATCCAAATAAAATTGTTAAAGTAGTTGGGGTAATTTAAAGGAGAAAAAATGAAAGATATAAATAACTGGGTAGTGCTTATTGCTGGTAATATAACATCAATAACAGTTATAGTAACTACAATAAGTAAAATGCTAGATTTAAAATTTAAAAGTGTTTATGATAATCAACGTCTGCAGTTAAGATATGAAATATGTAATTTTGCAGGAGATTTACGAAACGAAATACCTAAAACACGAGAGGAATTTCAGGCAATCTTTGAAATGTATGATAGATATGAGATGTTAATCGAAAAGTTAAAACTAAAAAACCATTATATTGATAATGAAATGAATTATATAAAAGAGCAATATAAGTTACTAAAGTAGGGAGTGATTAAATTGAAAAAAGCATGGAATGATTTAAAGTCATTTATAACCATATCAATGATTATAATTTTAGCCATTATTGTAATATCTAATTTATTTGGTTTAATACTACAAGATAATATTTTAATTTTAGTGACTAATTTAATAACGGCTGTGTTTACTTACTATTTTACCAAAAAAGAAGACTTAAGTACTGAAAATGAAAAAAATGACGAAAATACAGGGGTATAGTTACTATACCTCTGTATTTTTAATACCTTAAAATAGAAATATGGAAGCTGATTATGTTGATTTTACAGGAGAATGTTATGAAAAATTGGTTAAAAAAATTGATTATAAAAAATATTATAAAAATTTTGATTATTTATCAAAAAAAATAGAAAGTAAAGAGCTCATCTTTAGTTCATATTTAGATCAAACAATTTATTTCAAAATAGATTATTTGGTAAAGTTAATTAAAGAAAAAAAGAAGGAGGATGAAAAAAATGAAATTTGAAGAGTTTTTAAATTATGTAAAAAGTGTTGGTGGGGTTGATACAGACGGTTATTACGGAAAACAATGTATGGATTTGTGGAATTATTATTGCAGAGAGGTTTTAGGTATAACAGATAATATGGGAGCTTTATATGCAAAAGACATATTAAATAATTCTAATGTTGCTAAATATTTTAAAATTGTAAAAAACGATCCTGATTATATTCCACCAAAGGGAGCTGTAGCTAATTGGCAAGGTTTCAATTATGGACATGTTGGAATTGTGTTAGAAGCTAATATAAATAATTTTAAATGTTTAGAACAAAACTGGAGTGGAAAATGTGAATTAAGTGAAACATTACACAATTATTTTGATGGTACCCCACTTTATTTCTTTGAGCCATATAACAGAAAAAATATAGATGTGCCTCAAAATAAAAGAACACATATACATCTACCAGCTAGTGTAAGAACATGGAGAATTTATCCGTTAAATAAAGCACCTGTAGTTGGTAATGAATGTGGTCAATTGTTGCCATCTAAATTCGGCGGATTGGACTATGATGTTATTCGTTGGGTACAGGAAAATGTTGCTGTTATAAAAACTCGTGATTGGGGAGAAGTTCAAATTTATGTTGGTGCAGATACTGATGCAATAATAAGCTAGAAAAGTAATTTAAAAATTTTATTACGTAAGACGCGATTTGCTTCTCATATAAAACCATGTTATAATTTATTTATATACAAGATAGAGAAAGAGAGGCGAATGAATTGATTGAAGAATTTTTTTGCAAATTCTACGGTAAAAAAGTTAAGACCGAAACAGTAAAACTTAAACCACAGCTAAGCGAAAATTCAAGTTATAGAATACAGAGTTTTAGATGTAGCGAAGAAAATAATTGTGAAAATTACAAAAAACGACAATGTGAATATATAAATAATATTAAACGTAAATAGTATCACAAAAAAATATAGGTTATATTTTTAATGCAATTTTTAATGCAACTATATAGCAATTTTATGCGTTTTATAGTTATACATAGAATTTTTATATATGAAAATATAGCTATTTAGCAAGTAATAGAAAATATTAGCTTTTAATAGAAAATATATTCTCAGCCAGCCCAGCCAAATTTAAGCCTTTATAATCCTTGAAATATAGGTATTATAAAGGTTATTTTTTGTAACAATTAATAGTAAAATAGGTTACCGTGTACCTATAAGTGTACTAAAATCAACTACATTTTAAAATATAATAAGTGTAGGTGATTGATGTGGAAAAACTAGTAATACAGCAAGGCGGAAAAGGAAGCGATACTTTAACAAGAACAATAAGAATAAGCGGAAGTTCTTATGACGAAATAACAAAATTAGCAGAAAAAAATCATATAACATTTAATAATGTGGTAAATCAATTAATTGAGTATGCTTTAAATAATGTAGAGGATAAGCAATAGTAGTATTAATACTATTGCTTTTTTATTTAATCATTTATATAATATTAATTATGGGGGAAATATAATGAGTAAGAAAAATATATTGCTAACTGTAACATCAATTATTTTGTTTATAATATTAGCTATTGCAATAAGTGCAGAATATTTGTCTGGCTTTGAGTCATGGGTATATAATGAAAGTACAGAACATATGAACAATATATTAACTACTATACTAATTATAATAACTAATATAGGTGGACCAATAGGAGTATCGATTGTTTGTTTAACTGTATTACTTGTACCAAAATTTAGACAAAAAGTTGGAATACCAGCTAGTTTAAGTGTAATTTGTGCATTTATACTAAATATAATTTTAAAAAGATGTTTTGCAAGAGAAAGACCTAATATTTTGCAATTAGTATCTGAAAAGTCATATAGTTTTCCATCAGGCCATGCAATGGTTAACATGGCATTATATGCAATATTAATAATATACGCATATAAATTAATAGAAAATAGAAAGATAAAATGGACATTAATAAGTATAATGAGCATTTTAATATTAGCAATAGGATTTACTAGAATATATTTAGGTGTACATTATGCAGGTGATATACTAGGAGGATGGCTGCTTGGATTTGCAGTATGTATGTTAATATATATGATAATGAAAAAGACAACTATAAATGATGATTAATTAAAAGTGGTTCGAAAATCCATCCCACTATAAAAAACTAGGAGTGATAAGAATGAATGAAGTATTATTAATAATAGAGGTAATTGTAGTATTTTCATTACTACTTATAGCTAAAAAATGTTTTGGAAAAAGTGGTATATTTGCATGGATAGCTTTTGCAACTGTATTTGCGAATATACAAGTTACTAAAACTGTAAATTTATTAGGACTTAGCTCAACATTAGGAAGTGTATTATTTTCTTCTGTATTTTTAGCTACTGATATTTTAAATGAATGCTATAGTGTTAAAGATAGTAAAAAAGGAGTGTACATAGGACTATTTGCAGTAATAAGCTATATAATAGTTTCTCAAATAACATTAGCTTTTGTTCCTAATTCTACAGATATTATGAACAGTGCAATGAAACAAATATTTACTTTAGCACCTCGTGTATGTTTATCTAGTGTTGTAATGTTCTTTTTTTCAAATATTGCAGACGTATATTTATATGAAAAGCTAAAACAGGTATTTAATAATAAAAAGATGTGGCTTAGAAATAACATTTCTACAATAGTCTGTAATTGTTTAGAAAATTTTATGTTTGTATTTGGCGCTTTTTTATTTGTATATCCTTTCAGTGAAGTAGTTATGATAGCTATAACTACTTGTATAATAGAAATTATTGTTGCACTATTAGATACTCCATTTTTATATTTAGCAAAGAAAATAAAGGATATAGAATAAATTTTGGAGGTAGAATATGAAAATTCTTTTAAAAGTTTTAGAAATTATAGTAGCTATAATGTTATGGATAGGAGTAGTATTTTTAACATTCGAGCTTATAGATATGGCCAAAAATATGGACCCATGGGGACTTACTTTTGCTTTTGCTATATTGCCTGTTGGCGGAGTTACAATGTTATTTTTATGCTTAGCTGTACTTTTAACTATAGTTATATTTAAGGGGAAAAATAAAAAGGTAGAAGAAAAGAAGAATGAGTAATCTTATTGGAGGAAAAAAATGAAATGGAATCAAATATTACCAGAGCTTGATGTGTTTAATTTAGAAGAAAGCCTACATTTTTATATAGACTTAATTGGATTTAAGGTAGTATATGAAAGAGAAGAAAACAAGTTTGCTTTTATACAGTTAGAAGATGTAGAGCTTATGTTACAACAAATAGATGAAGAAAATAATAAATGGGAAACTGGTAAATTAGAATATCCACTTGGTGTTGGAATAAATTTTCAAATAGATGTGAAAAATGTGGAAAAAATATATAAAAAATTAAATGAAGAAAATTATAAAATATTTGCAGATATGGAAGAAAACTGGTATAGAAAAGATAATATTCTAATTGGTTGTAAAGAATTTTTAGTGCAAGATCCAAATGGTTATTTGCTAAGATTTAGTCAAGATATAGGAGAAAGGAAAATATAAAGTTATTATTAATATGAATGATAATTTATATATTAATGCTAAAAAGAAAGAAATAAGAGAAAAATATTTAGCAATAAGAAAAAATATTATAAATCGTGAAGAAAAAACAAAAGAAATATTAGATAGACTATTAAATGATAGTACATATCAAAAGGCAAATACTATAGCACTATTTAAAAGTTTTAATTTTGAAGTGGATACTAATAGTATTATAGATATTTCATTAAGTAATAACAAGGTAGTTGCTTTACCTAGAATAGAACAAGATGAAATAGTGTTTTATAAAATAAATTCAAAAAGTATTTTAGTAAAGAATAAATATAAAATAGAAGAACCTATAAGTAAAAAAGATAATTATATAGAAAAAGAAAATATAGATTTAGTTATTGTACCAGGTTTGTGTTTTGATAGAAGTGGCAATAGACTAGGATATGGAAAAGGGTTTTATGATAGATTCCTATCTGGTACTAGTATAAGGACAATAGCTATATGTTTTGATGAACAATTATTAGATGAAGGATTACTGCCAGCTTCAAATAGTGATGTAAAGATAGAAGAAATTATAACAAATAAGGAAAAAATAAAAATAACCAAGCTCAAATAGAGTTTGGTTATTATATTTATTTTTTTGATTGCATAATATAAATAATTGTGGTAAAATCTATGATATGTGAAATATTTATATTTAATGGGCTATCGCCAAGTGGTAAGGCATCGGACTCTGACTCCGACATTCGCTGGTTCGAATCCAGCTAGCCCAGCCAAAAATCTGTAAATATTTTACAGGTTTTTATTGTTTATAGGAGGTACATTATGAAAAATATACTTGAAATTAGTAAAATGTTAAATATTCCTGAGGATGAAATAGAATGCTACGGAAAATATAAGGCAAAAATATCAGATGAATATTATAAGAAATTAGAGGATAAGAAAAATGGAAAACTAATATTAATGACCTCAATAAATCCTACACCATTTGGAGAAGGAAAAACAACTCAATCTATTGGACTTGCTATGGGGCTAAGTAAAATAGGGAAAAAAGGTATAGTAGTTTTAAGAGAACCTTCACTTGGACCTGTTTTTGGAATAAAAGGTGGTGCAATTGGTGGAGGAAAAGCTACTGTAGAACCACAAGAAGATATTAATTTACATTTTAATGGAGATTTTCATGCTATAACATCAGCAAATAATTTGCTATGTTCAGTAGTGGATAATCATATTTTTAATGGAAATGAATTAAGAATAGATAAAGATACTATATGCATAAAAAGAGCAATAGATATGAATGATAGATCTTTAAGAGATATAACAGTTAATGGTAAAAAATTAGAATATAATACAGGATTCGAGATAACTGCTGCGTGTGAAGTAATGGCAGTATGTTGTCTTGCAGAAGATAAAGAAAATTTAAGAGAAATGCTTGGAAATATATTAGTTGCTTATGACTTAGATGGAAATCCTGTATATGCTAGACAATTAGAAGTTGTTGGTGCAATGATGGCGTTATTAAAAGATACATTAAAGCCAAATTTAGTTCAAACAGCAGAAGAAACACCTTGTATTGTTCATTTAGGACCATTTGCAAATATTGCACATGGATGTAATTCAGTAGTTGCCACAAAACTTGGATTAAAATTAGCAGATTATTGTGTAGTAGAAGCAGGATTTGGCTCAGATTTAGGTGCTGAAAAATTTATGGACATAAAATGTAGAAAAGCCGGATTAGTTCCAGACTTAGCTATCATAGTTGCAACTGTAAAAGCATTAAAATATAACGGATATATGGATATGCAAAATATTAATGAAGTAAATATGGAAGCCTTAGAAAAAGGAATAGTAAATTTAGCAAAACATATTGAAAATATGAAGAAATATAACGTTCCAGTTATGGTATGTATAAATAATTATGAAACAGATGCACCTGAGGAAATAGAATATATAAGAGAATTTGTAAAAAAATATAATATACCAGTTGAAATTTCAAGAGCATATACACAAGGCTCTAATGGAACAGTAGAATTTGCAGAAAAAGTTGTTAATATGCTTGATGAAACAACTTCAAATTATGAACCATTATATAGCTTAGATTTATCTATAGAAGATAAAATAAATAAGATATGTAAAGAAATTTATGGAGCAAAAGATGTTGTATTTTTAGATGACGCAAAAGCTAATATTGCAAAAGCTAAACAATTTGGATATAATAGTTTACCAGTATGCATAGCTAAAACACCTGCATCTTTAACAGATGATGCTAAGATATTAGGTAGACCAACAGATTTTGTTGTTACAATAAGAGATATAAAAATAAGCTCTGGTGCCGGATTTATTGTAGCATATGCTGGTAATATTATGACACTTCCAGGGCTTGGAAAATCTTCAAAATATAAAGACTTTAGATAATAAAGTCTTTACTTTTTTTATCTTTTATTATATTATATAATTGTAAAAATTAAAGTGAGGTAAGTTATTATGCAAATAAATGTAATAATGCAAAAAGAAAATGAAAATACAATAGCCAGTGCTATTTCATCATGTCTAGAAAAAAATGCTAAAAAAGCATATTTTTTTGTTGGTAATTTTAAAGAAACAGGTTACAAAATTATTGAGGAAGATTTAATAGATATAAAAACAAAATTGTTTTTTGCTATTGGAATAGATAAGAAAACAACAACTAAAAGTATGCTTGAAGGATTATTAGATTATACTGATGATGTATATTATTATTCAAATAATAACATAAATGAGTATGTTTCTAATATTTGCATATTTGAATATTCAGATAGTGTAGAAATGTATATTTGTACATCTAATCTATCAGAAAGTGGAATACAAACAGATTTATCATTATACACTAAAATAGTATATAATTTAAAAGATGCAAAAGAAAAGCAAGATTATAAAAATCAAATTAAGGAATTATTAAAAATTGTAGAATTAGATGGCTTTAATAAGTTAAATAAACAGGCTATATCAAATCTTGTAGAACAAAAAGAAATATTTACAACACGTCAATATAATCATAATGTTATGAGTATATCAGAACTTTTAGGGAAAAAGCCAAAAGCTAATGATAATGGAAACAAAGAAAAATTATCAAAAGAAGAAATAGATGATGTATATGCAAAAGATGTTCAAATACCAAAAATAGATTTATCAGATATATCTCTTGATATAGATATTCCAACTGAAGAAATTGCAAAAGATGCAAAAAAAGAAGAAATTGCTATTGACTATGAAGAAGAAAAAATAACTTTACCTAAAGATATAGAATCATATGAAGAAGTAAAAAAAGAAGAAAAGAAAGAGAGTAAAATAGATAAAAACAATGAATTATATGATGAATCTATGGAATCAGAAGATATAGATTTAAATAAGACATTGGATATAAATAATATGTTATTTTCTAAAGCGGATATTAAATTAGATATAACAGAAGAAAAGAAACCTAAAAAAAGAGCAACTAAAAAAGAAAGTAAAAAAATAGAGGATGAAGAAGTAGTAAAAGTAAAAAAGGTAAATTTAAATAATGTAACTAATTTAATATTTGAACTACCAGATAAAAATAGCAAAGAGCCAGACAGTATAAGAGTTCAAAATTATATTAAAACAATGATTCCTGCTTTCTTTGGTCTAGATGATGCTGAAAATGAGGAAATAAATGGAACATTATATAAAGTTAAAAATATTGAACTTGAGATAGTAGATGTAAAAGAAAATCAAAGATATGAAGATAAAGAGGCAAAAATTACATATAAGCCTAAACAATCATATTTAACTTTCAATAGCTCATATTTAAGCAATGTAATGTATAAAGAAAATGATATTGCTAGAATAATAAAACTTAGTGAAAATGTTTATCATGTTGAAGTAATAGATAAAGGAATGCAAGAATATAAAGTTTGGAAAAAACTTTGCAATCAAAATCTAAAAGCATCAGAAAAGAAATTCGGTGTAATGTAAAAAATAAAGAGTATACAAGTTTGTATACTCTATTTTTTTTGTTCTCAACACAGAATATTTTTCTTCCTAACAAAATTCTTTAAACTAATTTTTTTTTTTAATTTTATTTATTGTAAAACAATAAATTTCGAATCGCTTAAGTCGTTTATAAGACCTCTAGCTTCATTAACAGCTTCATGATTTATATTATATAAATTAAACATATCTAGGAATTGATACATTCTCATAGATAGTATATTTTCCTGATTCAATGTTGCCATTTTACCTAGGAAAGAATGATAATCAACATTATCTTGTAAAATAGTGTTATCATTGTACAATGTACTTATATATGTATACACTTTTTTAGATAATTTTGAATCAAAATTTCCATTGTTTTTAAGTAACTCTTTATATAATTTATAATCACTTTTCATGTCAAGACTATGACGTCCTGTCAATATTTTTTGATATACCTTAACTACATCTTTTACATTTTCACAATCAAGAAGTAAATTAATCTGACCTAGTGATAATTCTGTTATATTTTCAATTGTTAGATAATCTAAACAATCAGATATTTTTTCTAAGTAGGTTAGGCCACCATATTTATCGTTTTCTTGAATTGTGTCATTGTATAACAATACAACGTATTTAAATAAATTTTTAATAGAACTTTCGTTATAATTTTTCTTGTTTTTTGAACTATTTTTAAAAGCATTAAATAAAGCAGGAGACATTATTATTTGATTAACATCATCATCAATTAAATATCTCATTTCTAAATTTAATAACTCGTTATTATTAGTTCCTCCTATAGATTTACTTTGTAATCTATTTAATGAAATTTTTTTCCCCATATATCCTCCTAATCAATTAAGTTAGGAATAAAAAATAATTCTGCGACATAATTATATCATTAAAATTATGTAAAGTCAACAGAGGCCAAAAAAATAAGCCCACAACTAGGTGGACTTATAAACTTACTAGAAAGTGTGTTGCACTTTGTAAGATATTTCAACATCCTCATAATCATAGTATGGTCTTTTATATGAATTTGATATTACTTCATCTTCAAATTCCACCATTCTCAAAGACAATATTTCGTCTTTACTATGATTGCTAACGATTAACTCTATAAAACCGTTCTAAAGTAATAAGTGAATTGATAGTATCGTTAGCCTCAAAAATACTTGTTAAGTATTTTTTTACTTTTCCTCCAAATAAAATTTCATTTTTTTCCCCATTTAAACAATTTTGTGACATATCGTCAACCTCCCTTATTTTATTTGGTTTCTTTCGTACAGGCTAGTTATACTGTAATATTTTTAATGGCATTAGCCCATTTATTGTACTAATTAAAACTATAATTATATTATAGCACAAACAGTTTACATAATCAACATATTTTGTTAAATATGTTACAAAAATATTAAAAAGTTGCAAAAAATAGCCAAATATAATATAATTTAAAAGATTAGAAGGGGAGAAATATGCAATTAAAGAAATTAGAAATACAAGGATTTAAATCTTTTGCAGATAAAACAGAAATAGTATTTTTAGACGGAATAACAACTATAGTAGGTCCTAATGGAAGTGGAAAGAGTAATATTTCTGATGCTATACGTTGGGTAATTGGTGAACAAAGTGCTAAAAATCTACGTGGCTCAAAGATGGAAGATGTTATATTTGCAGGAACAGAAGCAAGAAAAAAAGTAGGCTTTGCAGAAGTATCAATGTATTTAGATAATTCAGACGGGACTTTGCCTATAGATTATAAAGAAGTTATAGTTACAAGAAGAGTATATAGAAATGGAGAAAGTAACTATTTAATTAACGGAAATGAATGTAGATTAAAAGATGTTCAAGAAATTTTTATGGATACTGGTCTTGGAAAAGATGGATATAGCATAATATCACAAGGAAAAATAGATGAAATTTTATCTAATAAATCTGAGGAAAGAAGACATATTTTTGAAGAAGCTTCAGGTATAGTTAAATATAGAAATAGGAAAGAAGAAGCAACTAGAAAATTAGAAAATACAGAAATTACATTACAAAGAGTAAATGATGTAATAAATGAAATAGAAAATAATATTGAGCCTCTTGAAAAAAAGGCACAAACAGCTAAAAAATATTTAAGCCTAAGAGATCAACTTAAATTATTAGATGTTAAGATATTTATTAACAGTGTAGATAATAATTCAGCAAATATTGAGCAAATTGATGATATTTTAAATACATTGCAACAAGATATTGAAAATCAAGAAAATATTTCTAAAGAAAATGAAGAAAAAAAGCAAGAATTAAAACAGAAAATTCAAGAATTATCTGAAAAAATAGAAAATTTAAGAGAAGAATATTTTCAAATAGAAAATGAAAAAGAAAAAATGAATTCCAAAATTTCATTATTAGATGCAAATATAAACACTGGTATTGCTAATATTGACAGATTAAATAATGAAATTAATGAGGATAATGAAAAAATAAACTTACTAAAAGAAGAAGGAGAAAAAAGAGCCCAAAAAAGAGAGTCAGTATTTGAAAATAAGAAAAAATTTGAACTTGAATTAGAAGAAAAAGAGGCAGAATTAAATGTAATTGTATCAACACTAGATGAAAAAGGAATGCAAATTGAAGAACTAAAAAGAACAATAGAAGATAATAATGATACAAAATTTAATTTAAAAAATGAAAATAGTAGTCTTAGTGCAACTATTGAAGCTGAAGAAAATCAATTAGAAGAAAAGAAAAAACAAAATGAAAGAAATATATCTCAAAAAGATAACTTAAATTTTGAATTAAATGATATTAATCAAGAATTAACAAATAAAAATAAAGAGCTTTCACAAATTAATGAAACATCTACTAATTTAGAGGAAAAAATAAAAAATGTACAAAATACAATAGATGTTCTTAATGAAAATAGAGCTAAAATAAATCAAGAATTAATGACAGTAAAAGCAAAGCATAATTATTTGGTTAATTTAGAAAATGAAAATGAAGGATATAGTAAAAGTGTAAAAAATATTTTAGATTATGCAAAAAACAATTCTAAAGTTCATGGTACTGTTGCTAGCCTTATATCAACAGATGAAAAATACGAATATGCAATAGAAATTGCTCTTGGCGGATTTGTTCAAAATATAGTTGTTGAAGACGAAATAATGGCTAAGAATTTAATTACATATTTAAATGATAATTCACTTGGAAGAGTAACATTCCTACCACTAGATAATCTTTCAGATGTACCAGATGTTAATCCTAAAGTATTGAAAAATCCTGGAGTAGTAGGAATAGCATCTGAGCTTGTAAAAGCAGATAAAAAATATACTAAAGCTATAAAACTAGCTTTAGCAAATACAGTAGTTGTAGATAATATAGATAATGCAATAGCACTTTCTAAAAAAATAAAAAATTCTCTAAGAATAGTTACAATATCTGGGGAATTACTTGCCCAATCTGGTAGTATAACAGGAGGAAAAACTTCTAATAGATCAGGTGGAGTAATTGGAAGAAAAGAAAAAATTGCAGAGTTAAAGAAAATAATATCTTCTAAAGAAGAAGAATTAAACAAAAATAAAGAGCAAATAGATAAATTGGAAGCTCAAATTTTAGATGTTAAAAAAGAATTTGATGAAATACTTCCAAAGAAAGAAGAATTAGTAATATATATTGCTACTATAACAGAAAAAAGAGAGCATGTTAACAGAGAAATAGATAAAATCGAAGCTCAAAAACAAACATATTCTCAAACAGTAGAAGAAATAAATCAAAAAATTGAAGAAATGAAGAATAAACTTGAAAGCAACAATCAACAAGTATTTAATATAGATATTGAAAACTCTAAAAAACAAGAAGAAATAGATGAATATACAAGATTCAATAGAGAAAAACAAAAAGAAATAGATAATTTAAATGAAGATGTTGTTAATTTAAAAGTTTCGTTATCTTCTTTTGATGAAACAGTTTCTTCTATAGATGAGATGAAAGAAAAAATTGAAAGTGATATAGCAAACTTTGCACTTTCTATAGAAAAGAAAAAACAAGAAATAGTAAATATAAAAGAGAATAACGATAAAATAAAAGAAGAAATTACTCAAACCAAAGAATTAATCGAAAACACTTCAAAAACTAAAGAAGAATATCAAACTAATACTGATGCCTTAAAAGAAGAAAAAACTAAATATGAGCAAGATATGGAACAAATAGACACAAGTATAGTTAATACTCTAAACACATTAAATAGTATAAAAGAAGAAAAAGGAAAAGTTGAGTCTAAAAAAATTAAATTTGAGATTGAACTTACAAACTTAAAAAATAAAATGTGGGATGAATATGAATTAACTATATCAAGCTCAAAGGCATTAATTGATGAAAACGAAAAGATAAATATTAAGCAAGTAGAAAAAGATGCAAATAAAATAAGAAAAGAAATAAAAGATTTAGGCGAAGTAAATATTAGTTCCATAGAAGAATATCAAAAAACAAAAGAAAGATATGATTTCATAACTAATCAAAAGACTGATTTAGAAGAAACTAAGAAGAAGTTAGAAAACTTAATTTCTAATATGACTAGTATTATGAAACAACAATTTACAAATAATTTTAAAATTATAACAGAAAACTTTAATAGCACATTTAAAGAATTATTTGGTGGCGGAAAGGCAGATTTAAAATTATCAGATGAAAATGATGTTTTAAATAGTGGAATAGAAATAGAAGTTCAGCCACCAGGAAAAAAATTACAAAGCATGTCATTACTTTCTGGTGGAGAAAGAGCACTTACTGCTACAGCTTTGCTATTTGCAATATTGCAAATAAAATCACCACCATTTTGTATATTAGATGAAATAGAAGCAGCTCTTGATGATGTTAATGTACATAGATTTGCTGAATATATTAAAGAATACTCAAAGAAAAATCAGTTTATTGTAATTACGCATAGAAAGGGAACTATGGAAGTAGCTTCTTCTGTATATGGTGTAACAATGCAAGAATATGGTATTTCTAAAATAGTATCAATGAAATTAAAATAATAGAATAAGTCATATATTATTAAGATATATGGCTTATTTTGTTGACATAAACTAAAAATAATGGTATAATCTGTTATACTTTTAAATATATAACTTGAATAATAATTTTTTAAAGGAGGTATTGTATATGGGTATACAAAAAATTTCATATGGTAAAAACATATGCTTAAAGGAAGTTAAACTTAAAGTGAGTTTTTCAGAAAATAAGTTGTTTGAAAGACTTACTAGTGAATCAATTTATTCTTTTAATGAATTATTAGGCTATAGTATTTGTAGAGTTTTTAACAGAAGAAAAGAGAATGTATTTACAATATTAGAAAACAGGAAGAACCGGAGTAATATACAGAATTGTAATTGAAAAAAGTTATTTTAAAGTTTATGCTAATTTTAAACTAAAAGAAGATATTAATTCTGCAATGGAAGAAATAAAAGAAGTAACATCAATGTTTTTAGATATAGCATATAAAGTAAAAAATGCACCACTTAATATAAAAAATGTTGTCTTTACTAGACTTTTAGAATTTCAAGGAAATAATGAAATAAAAGAAATGTACAATGTTGAAGCTATTGCAGATAAAGGAGTAGGAATAGCAACTAAAAAAGGATATGACTCAAGAAAAGAAATAATAATAAATTCATATTTCTTAGATGAAAAAAGTATAAAAGACTTTATTTACTCATCAGATAAATCAATAGAAAATTTATATAATGTTTGGCTTTAAAGAAGTAGTTTAAAAACTACTTCTTTTTTATACTTGATTTTACATAAAAAATGTGTTAAAATAATCGAGTAGTAAAAATTTATTTTCCAAAAAGATTTTTAAGGAGGTAATTATGAATAAGAGTCAAGTTATTCAAAAAGCGATTATAACTCAATTCATTAATTCCAAAGATAAAAATATAAAATTCGAAACTGTACAAGACCTTATAAAAGAAGGGAATGTTAGAGAATTTTATTTTAAATACAAAAGAAAAGAAGATTCAGATAAGTCATATATAGCTCAAAGAATATTTAAACTGGATTTATATAGAAAATTAATAACAACTATAGATAATAAGGTCTATATGATAATGAATCAATATGGTGAAATAAAAGCAAAATAGGAGATGTGAATAACATCTTCTTTTTATATATTGAAAAATGAACAAGTGTTTGATATAATAATAGTGGTGAATTTCATGAGAAGTATATTACATTGTGACTTGAATAATTTTTTTGCTTCAGTTGAAATGCTAAAAAGACCAGAATTAAGAAATGTGCCAATGGCTGTATCAGGTGATCCTAATAAACGACATGGAATAATATTAGCTAAAAATCAAGTGGCTAAGAAATATGGAATTTATACACCTGAAACAGTATATTCGGCCCTAAAAAAATGTCCAAAACTAGTATTAGTAAAACCACATTATGAAGAATATAAAAAATATTCTATACTTGTTAATAATATATATAGAAAATATACAGATAAAGTAGAAAAATTTGGAATAGATGAGTCCTTTTTAGATGTTACTGAAAGCATAAATATATTTGGAAGTCCATACGAAATTGCATATAAAATAAAAGAGGAAATAAAAGCTAAGTATAATTTAACAATATCTGTTGGTGTATCCTTTAATAAGGCCTTTGCTAAATTGGGCAGTGATTTAAAAAAGCCGGATGCAATAACTGTTTTAGATGAGAATAATTATAAGGAAAAAATTTATGATTTGCCAGTTGAAATGCTACTATATGTTGGAAAAAACACACAGCAGAAATTAAATAAAATGGGAATAAAGACTATAGGAGATTTGGCAAATAGTAATAAATATAGAATAGTTAAACATCTTGGAAAACTTGGTGAACAGATATATAAATATGCAAATGGATTAGATGATGAAAGAGTAAAATACTATTATGAAAAAGAAGAAAGAAAAAGTATAAGTAAGGGAATAACATTTCAAAGTGATATATCAGATATAAAAAGTCTAGAAAAAGAGTTTAATAAGTTAGCAAGTTCGGTTTCTTATACACTTAGAAATTTAAAAATGAAAACTAGTGTAGTTTCTATAGTATTAAGAAATAGTGATTTTTCAACTATAAGTAGACAAAAGAAGATAGAATATACTAGTAACTTTGATGATATTGTTAGAAATGTTATAGAATTATTTAATGAATACTATGTGCCTGAAACTAAAATTAGATATATATGTGTAGCTTTGTCTGGACTTAAGAGTAATAATGAAAACGAACAAATAGATTTATTTAATATTGAAGAAAATAATAATAAAAATGTTAAAAAAGATAATGCTGCACTAGCTATGGATAAGTTAAAAAGTATATATGGTGATAAGATAGATTATGGCAGTGCAATAGAAATAAAAACCTCTAAGTAGAAAACTTAGAGGTTTTTATATTACTATTTTTTATTTGTAACTTCTTCCATCATTAATAAATAATTCCATTTATCATCAATTTCTTTTTGAAGTTCTTCAATCATCCATTCATTTCCTGGTTTTAACATATGTCTAAATCTCTTTTGAGTTTTAATAAACTCAGTTACAGGAAGTTTATTGGCAGGTTTATAGTTTATTTTATAAACACCATTTTCAACTTCGTAAAGAGGCCAGAAACATGTGTTAACAGCAAGCTTTTCAATTTCTGCCAAATCATCAGATGGATAACCCCATCCTCTTGGGCATGGTGAAAATGCTGCTATAAATGTAGGACCTTCTGTATAAATAGCTTTTTCAGCTTTTGTATATATATCTTGTAAGTTACCAAAAAGTGCAGTTTGTGCAACATATGGTAAATTATGTTTAACCATTATTTCAGTTAAATCTTTTCTTTTTTGTGTTTTACCTGGTAAAACTTTTCCTGCTGGAGAAGTTGTAGTATCTGCAAAATGTGGAGTAGCAGAAGAACGTTGAGTACCAGTATTCATATATGCTCCATTATCGTAACATACATAAGTGATATCATGTCCTCTTTCCATAGCACCAGATAAAGATTGTAAACCAATATCTAAAGTACCACCATCACCACCAAATGCTATAAACTTAGTGTCTTTTTTAACTTTACCTGCTCTTTTTAATGCATAGTAAGTTTTTTCTGCACCAGATAATGTAGCACTTGCACATTCAAATGCTGTATGTATAAAAGATACTTTATTCCAAGAAGTATAAGGATATATACAACTTGATACTTCTAAACATCCAGTAGCACAAGATACAACTGCATTATCTTCTTCTTTTAATGCTCTTAAAACGTTTCTTACAACTGGAGGTGCACCACATCCAGCACACATTCTATGACCAGATACAAATCTTGATTCTTTTGCTACTGCTTCTTTTAAATTATATGCCATTGTTCATACCTCCTAATTTTCCATTCCTAAGTAGTAAGTAGTTTTATCTACTGTACCTGTCTTAGCAACTTCTTCTAATTTATTATATACACTTAAAATATCATCAACTTTTACATCTACACCACCAAGACCATAAATATAGTTTAGTGTAGGAACCATTACTTTTTTAGAATACATAGCTGATGTAAGTTCCATAAATAATGGAGCAGCATAACCATTTACACTATCGCATTTATCTAAAATAGCAAGAGCTTTTAAGTTTTTTAATCTTTCTGGTAATTCATCATAAGGAAGTGGTCTAAAGGCTCTAGGTTTAACCATACCAGCTTTAACTCCTGATGCTCTTAATTTGTCTACAGCATCTTTTGTAGTACCAGCTGTTGAGTTTAGAACAACTATACCTATTTCAGCATCATCCATCATATATTCTTCGTAAAGATCATATTTTCTTCCTGTAAGTTTATAGAATTCATCAGATACTTCTTTAATTATATCTTTAGCACCTCTCATGGCATCAGCTAATTGTTTTCTATGCTCAAAATAATATTTTTGAAGATCCATAGGTCCCATTGATATATTTCTTTCATCATCTAATAAGTATTGTAATGGAGTTCTTTTTCCAACAAATTTTTGAACTTCTTCAGTTTCAAGTAACATTATATTTTCAACTGAGTGAGAAGTTATAAAGCCATCATAACATACCATTACAGGTATACTTGCTTTTTCAGCAATTTTTACTGCCATGATAGTATTATCATATGCTTCTTGATTGTTTTCACAATATAATTGAATAAATCCTGCATCTCTTACACCCATTGAATCTGAATGATCATTATGAATATTTAATGGGGCAGATAATGCTCTATTACCACAAATTAAAGTTATTGGTAATCTCATACCTGCAGCTATATATAGCATTTCAAACATATATGCTAAACCTTGAGATGATGTTGCACTCATAACTCTACCACCGGCAGCTGAAGCACCAATACAAGCACTCATAGCACTATGTTCACTTTCTACAGCAATAAATTCAGTATCTACTTCGCCATTAGCAACGAAGTTTGAAAAGTACTGTGGAACTTCTGTAGAAGGAGTAATAGGGTAGGCAGCCACTGTATCTGGATTTATTTGTTTCATAGCTGTAGCAACAGCTTCATTTCCACTTAATCTTTCTCTAATAGCCATAATTTACCTCCTTATTCTTCTTCACTAGATTTCATTTCTATTGCTTTAAATGGACATACTTTTGCACATACGCCACATCCTTTACAATAGTCATAATCTATTCCTTCTAGGATACCATCTTTGTGTTTAATACAGTCATCTGGACAATATCCTACACAAAACATACAATTTTTACATTTTTCTTTTAAATGAACAGGATATCTATTTCTCCATGAACCAGTTTTGAATTCACGTGAGTTACCATCATTTAAAATATTTCCGCCAAAACCAACTTCACCCATTATTCGTTACCTCCTACAACTTCATCGTATGCTCTTTCAACAGCAAGCATATTTGGTTCAATAACTTCAGGTTTTCTAGCAAATTTGTGTTTAAATGATTCTCTCATATCACTTAATAATTCATCTTTAGACAATATACCTGTAATTTTAATTATTGCTGAAAGCATAGCTGTATTTGGAAAATTAGCTTTTAAACAATCCATACTAATTTTAGTAGCATCGATTGTATAAATTTTTCCTTTGTAGCCATTAAGATATTGTCTTAATTGTTCAGGTTTTTTACTAGTATTAATAAGTATTGCACCATCTTCTTTTAAACCCTTAGTAACTTCTACGGCTTGTAATAATGTGTCATCTACAACAACAACATAATCTGGTTCATAAACATTTGAATGAACTCTTATTGGAGTGTCACTTATTCTGTTGTATGCTGTTATTGGAGCACCCATTCTTTCTGGACCATATTCAGGAAAACCTTGAATATATTTTCCAGTGTTAAACGCAGCGTCTGCAAGTAGCAATGATGCTGTTTTTGCACCTTGACCACCACGTCCATGCCATCTAATTTCAATCATAAAAAAGCCTCCTTTTTTCCTATAAGATAAGTATATAAAAATTATATTATAAAGTCAATGGAATTTAGAAGAAAAAAGACAAAAAAAGTATGTAGAATATCTAAAAAAGTAAAATAAAAAAAAGAGTACAAGTTTTTTATTCTTGTACCCTTAATTGCAGTATAACTAAGCACCAGCAGGTCCAGTAGGTCCCTGAGGAATTGTTAAGTCTAATACAAAGTTTGGAGCAGTTCCTGTAATAGAAGCAGTAGCTGTACCTCCAGGAGCACCAGTAGTGACAGTACCTATAGTTAATGTTGGAACTTCACTTTGTGGCAAAGTAAAATCTAATACGGCATTTTCTGTAGTTCCTGAATTTGTAACTGTAGGTGCACTACCAGGTGCAGAAGCAGTTACTGTACCAACAGTTACAGTAGCAGCAGTTCCTGTTGCACCAGCAGTACCAGCTACTCCAGCTGGACCAGTAGCACCTGTTGCACCAGTTGCTCCAGTAGGTCCGGTAGGACCAGTAACACCTGTAGCACCAGTAGGCCCAATAGGTCCAGTAGGACCGGTAACACCTGTAGGTCCAGTAGGACCAGTAACACCGGTAACACCAGTAGGTCCAACAGGGCCAGTGGCACCAGTAGGTCCGATAGGACCTATCAATCCTATTCCTGGTACACCTTGTGGCCCAGTAGGGCCAGTTGCTCCAGTAGCACCTGGAAGTCCAGTAGGACCTGGTATACCTTGAAACCCTTGTATTCCTTGTGGTCCAGTAGGACCAATAGGACCTGGTATACATTTGGTTATTACTATTGGACAAGGTCTATTATTGTTATAACTACAATCGTTGTTATTATTTGAACAACAATTATTCATAAAAACCTCCTTATTTAAGAGCAGTTGCTCTATAATAATATATGAAAAAATATTATAATTGTGAGTTAATTTAAAATTGAATCAAAAAAATTTTTGTTATATAAATATTTTTCACTTTTTGGCTTTATTTTTCCTGCTTTTTCATTATATTTTTTCGAAGTTTCAATATCACCTAACATATAATAGCAAAGGCATAAATTTAAATAGGGGATAAATTTATAATAATCAAGATTACAAAAAGCGCCACTCTTAAGATTTGGTTTTATTTTAATAGCTTGTTTATACCAGTATATAGCTATTTCATAATTAGAGTTTCTTAAAAAATAATTTCCAATACTGCACAAAATTTCTGCTCTTGGAGTTGAGTGCAGAAAAGATCTTAGTAAAGATAGAAGCTCATTATAGTTATCATTTAATAAAAAATAACAATAAGATAAATCTAAGCATGCGTTTATTTTATTTTCTATCCATCCATCTTTATCTTCTAAAAACTCATTAAATTTTTCTATTGCTTCTAAATACATATTGTTATACATTAATTCTCTTGCATAGTAATATTTTTGCCTTGAAGATAGGGGAGTTTTGTTGCTAATCATATTTTCAAATATTTTTAAATTTCTAATGGATGAGGTATGATTTTCCTTTTTATGTGTTATAGCAATATTACTATATATAATATTACCAGATGGCTGTATAACTTCATGAATTGGACTTTCCCATTTAAAATTACTACTTCTTTTTAAAAGTCTTTCCCTGTAATATGCAAAGTTAGTATTACCATTTTCGTCAAAACCAACGTTATATTTCATCATAACTACATCTACATTATTTGATAGAGATTTTTTTAATTTTAGAAAATTTAATCTATCTTTTTTTAATATAATATCGTCAGCATCTAACCATAAAATATAGTCTTTGGTTGCCTTAGAAAACGAATAGTTTCTTGCTTTAGAAAAATCATCTACCCATTTAAAATCTAAAACTTTACTTGTGAATTTTTTTGCAATTTCTTTTGTATTGTCTTTAGAGCCAGTATCAACAATTATTATTTCGTCAACTATATCTTTTACACTATCTAAACATCTTTTTAATACTTTTTCTTCATTTTTAACAATCATACATAAACTAATAGTTATCATAATAACCTCCTTTTAGAGTATATGATAAATTTTGCTATAAAGTTCTAAGTATAAAAAATTGAAAAAATATAATTAAATTATTATTATATTAAAATGAATAAAAAAGTTTTAATTGTAGTAGCAATAATTATGATGTTAATCAGCATATGTGTAAATATATATAAATATAATTACAAATATAGTCAGTGGAAAAATAAAATAATAGAAGTAGAAATTCTTTCCAAAAAGAATGATGAAGAATATATTGTTAGATACAATAAAGATAAATTTTTATTATCTTTAAAAAGTGAAAATAGTGAATATAGTTATGGAGATAAATTAAAAATATTATCAAGTAACTACAAAATAGAAAAATATAATAATCCTTATGAATTTGATTATAAATTATATTTGAATTCTAACTTTATAGTGTCAAAGATTTATTGTAATAAAGTGTTAGAAAAGTGTGAAGGAAAGAGGAATATTTTAAAAATAATATATGATATAAAAAAGCAAATCTTAGAGAAAATAAATATAAAAAATGCAAATATACTAAAAAGCATAATATTTGGTGAAGATAGCTATTTAGATGATGAGATAAAAGAAAAATATTATAATGTGGGAATAGGGCATTATCTTTGTGTATCTGGAACACATGTTATATTTTTATTTATGATATATGATAAGATTACTAAAAGTCAAAATAACACTATAATTAAGACTATAATACTTATTTATTTTTATTTTATATCTTCATTTAGCATGTCATTACTTAGAGTTATAATTATGTTTTTACTATCTAAAATAGATAAAAACATTACTTTTTATAAAAAATGTATAATAACATTGTATATTGTGTTATATATAAATCCATATAATATTTTTAATTTATCTGTTATATTTTCTTTTTTATCTCTAATTGGAATATATAAGTTTTTTAGCTTTTTTTCGTCCTTTATTAAAGTAAAAATATTAAAAAATAATAGTAAGATTTTAACTTACGTTATAAACAATATTGCATTAACATTAAGTTCTCAAATATTAATATTACCAATACAAATATATAATTTTAATACAATAAATATATTAAGTATTATCTCAAATTTGGTATTAGCTTTAACATTGAATTTAATATTATCATTTGGTTTTAGTCTTTTTTTCTTAATATTTGTTCCAGGTATTTCAAGTTTACTTTTAATTATTTGTAACTATTTAATAGAAATCTTAAATTACCAAGTAGACATTTTAAATAAATTTAGTGTAATAAATATAAAATTACCCAAAATAGATATAGTAATTATCATTATGTACTACATATATATTTTTATCTCTATGTATAAAGACAAAATAGCTATTAGTTTTTGGAATATTAGAAAAAGAATTAAGAAGTGTATAAAATATTTAAAAATATGTATAATAACATACTTCTTTATATGGTATATTTATATAGTTTTTCTAGATAAATATATTATATTTTTTAATGTAGGGCAAGGAAATATGGCATTAATTCATAGTATGGATAAAAATATAATTATAGATATTGGGTCGACTATGGAAAGTACAGCAGGGAAAGTAATGCTAAATTTTCTTAATGCTAAAAATATAAAAAATATAGACGTTATTTTAATAACACATATGCATAAAGATCATATAAATGGTATAGAAACTTTAATAAATAGTGGAATAAGTATTAACAGAATAGGTTATAGCATACCATTTGAAAAAAATAGCGAGTATGAAGCATTAATAAATTTAATTAGGAAGAATAAAATTTCTAAAATGATTTTAAATAAAAATGATAAAATTAAAATTGGAAGTATAAGTATAGATGTACTTTTGCCAGATAGTAATAATTATATAGAAGATGAAGATATGTTAAATGCTAATTCTACTATATATTATATTAAAGCAAATAATACTAATTGTCTTTTTATGGGAGATGCTACTAAAAATACAGAACGAAAATTATTAAAAGAAGATAAAATAAAAAATATAGATATATTGCAAGTTGGACATCATGGCTCTAAAACATCTAGTAGCAAAGAATTTATTTCTAAAATAAATAGTTGCAATGCAATAATATCTTCAAAAGAAAGTGTATATGGTCATCCAAACGAAGAAGTATTAGAAATATTAAATAAATATAAATTTAAAATATTTATTACAGAAAAAGTAGGAGCAATAAAATTTTAAATGTATATTATATATAAATATGAAAAAAATATTTATATAGGTGATTTTATGATAAATTTAAAGGAAAAATTAGTGTATGTTTTAGTAATTTTAATGTTCTTAGTAATAGGAGTAAGTTTTGGATATATAAGTACAATATCAAAATCAAATATAAAAATAGATAATGTAAGTCTTTTAGAATATGCAAGAAATTATACACTTTCAAATATTAAAAATGTAGCTGTTAGTGCATCTAGTAATTTACAAGATATAGAAGTAGTATATGAAGATAACTATCTTCTTTGTGGTGAAAGTATAAATACTACTAAAATGATTTATGGAAGTGATATAGATAAAGTAAAAGAGGACGAGAAAAAGTATCAAGAGGAAAAAGGACTCAAATATGAAATAAAAGAAGAAAAGAAAGATAAAATTGTATATGCAAGAAAAATAAATGAAAATTGTCCAAATCATTTTTTAGTAATTCTTGAGGATGAAAAAATAGTAGTTTATTCAATTAAAAATGAAAATAAAAAAAGTGTATATATGAATATAGATAATGTAAATGTTGAATACTTAAGAAAAGAGCTTAAAAATAAAATAGAGGAAGGAGCATATATAAATTCTAGAGAAGAATTAAATAGATTTATTGAAGATTTAGAAAGCTAATTATTGAAAATTTTTTTGAGTTATGTTAATCTAAAAATAGGAGGGATTTTATGGACGAAAATAACTCAAATATAGAAGATAAAGAGGAATATGAAAAAAATGAGCAATTAGCTGGAAATATAGAAAAAAATGTAGAAAATGTGGAAAATATAACAAATAAAGAAGTAACAAATGTTAAGAATATAGAAAATGTAAAATATGTAGAAAAGGAAAGAAAAAATAAAAGTAGAAGAAAAGATAGTAATGTAGTTGTGCAATATAGAAAACCAAGTATATTTACATCTTTTTTATTAATTCTTATAGGATTTTTACTTGCTGTAATAGTATTATCTTTGGTATATGTATTTGTACTAAAAGATGATAAAACTGAAATGCCAAACGATGAACAGATTGAAGAAAATAATGATGAACAAGATAAAAGTGAAGAAGCAGAATTAGATTTAAGCATAGAAGGAGAATTTGTAAAAGAACTATATGCTAAAATACCTTTTCAAGGTAGAGGGTATGAGCCATATTGTGGTGGTATAATAAAATTTGATGATATAAGTGATAATAATAGATTACTCTATGTTTTAAGGAAACTAGGAAATGAATATAATTACAAGTTAATAAATGGTGCAGCAGGTTTAGAATCTAAATTAACTAAAATACAATGGATGGATATAAATACAATACAAATAGAAAAATTTGATTTTGATGTTGTAGAAAAAGAATATAAAAGCATTTTTGGCTCATCAAAAAATGTACCATTAATTATTGCTGAAACTGGATTAGGATATTTATACGATTACTGTGCAGAAGATAATTGCTTCTATGGTCATCCATATAATGGTGGTGGCGGTGGCGAATTTAGGCCATATAAAGTTATTGATAGTTGTGAAGCAAATGAAAATAAGACAGAAATTTATATTTATGATAAATTTATGGCACTTGATTTGGGAGAAATTTCAAGCTTTGGACCATCTAAATATTCTTTATATAAAACAGCTAATACACAAACTTTTGGAGATAAAAGCAAAATTGAAGAAATAGTAAGTAATTTAGAAAAAACTTATGATGATAATTCTAGTGAAGCATTATATAACGGAATGACATTTGATGGATTAATTGAAAAATATAAAGATAGTGCAAGTAAATTTAAACATACATATAAATTAGATGAAGATGGAAACTATTATTGGTATTCATCAGAAAGAGTAGAGTAAAAAAATAAACTCCGTTTGGAGTTTATTTTTTTATTATCTTATTATTTTATAATAATTTTATCGTCTTTTACTTCAAGAGTATATTGTTTATTTTCTTTTATTTCATTTTTTATAAATCCAACTGCAAGTATATCTTCAATGTATGTTTGAATAGCACGTCTTAAAGGTCTTGCACCAAACTTATCACTATGACCTTTCTTAGCGATAAATTCTACAACTTCAGGAGTGTAGTCAAATAGTATATTTCTAGTTTTAGTTTCTTGTTGAAGTTCTTTTATCATTAATTCTGAAATTTTGAATATAGTCTTATCATCTAACTTATTAAATGTAACTATATCATCAATTCTATTTAAAAATTCAGGACTAAAGAATTCTTTTAATGCTTCTGCAGTTTTATTTTCTAACATCTCATTTTCAATATGTGCATTTGCAAAGCCATAACCGTCAGATTTGAAGTTTGTTCCTAAATTAGAAGTAAGAACTATTATAGTATGTTTAAATGAAACACTTCTTCCTTGTGAATCTGTTAAAATACCTTCATCTAAAATTTGAAGAAGAATATTATAAACACTAGGATGAGCTTTTTCTATTTCATCAAATAGTACAATACTGTATGGATTTCTTCTAATTTTTTCTGTTAATTGTCCTGCTTCATCATATCCAACATATCCTGGAGGAGATCCAATAAGTTTAGAAGTAGAATTAGATTCCATATATTCGGACATATCTAATTTTATAACTGCATCTTCGTTATCAAAAAGCTCATAAGCTAATGCTTTTACAAGGGCAGTTTTACCAACACCAGTAGGGCCAACAAATATAAATGAAGGTGGTCTCTTAGATGAAGTTATATTTGCTCTTTTTCTTAAAATAGCATTAGATAGTTTGTTGATAGCATAATCTTGACCAATTATTTTTTTAGATAAGTTTTCTTTTAGACCTAATAGTTTTTCAGTATCAGAAGTCTTTATTCTCATAACAGGAATTTTTGTCCATAGCTCTACAACTTGTGCAATATTGTCATAAGTAACTTCTTGAGGTTTTGAATTAGCTATTAGTTCATCTAATGTAGTTTTTAACTTACATTTTATTTCTTTGTTTTTAGCTGCTCTTTCAAATACAGAGTTATCAACATCAACTGTGTTTTCTTTATTATCAGCTTGCTTTGCTATTTCTTCTTGTATTTCTTGCTCTTGAGCTATAGCTTCGTCTAATTCTTTTTGTAATTTTTCAATTTTAGCAAGATTTAAATCTTCAAGATTTACTCTAGCACAAGCCTCATCTAATAAGTCAATAGCTTTATCTGGAAGAAATCTATCGTGTATATATTTGCAAGATAAATTTACAGCATATCTTAATGTTTCATCAGGAATTTTTACTTTATGGAAGTCTTCATAGTAATTTTTTATACCTTTTAAAATTTTAAAGCAATCTTCTTCACTTGGCTCATCAATCATAACAGGTTGGAATCTTCTTTCAAGTGCACTATCTTTTTCAATATATTGTCTATACTCTTTTAAAGTAGTAGCACCAATAAGTTGAACAGAACCATTAGCAAGAGCTGGTTTTAACATATTAGCTGCATTCATAGAATTATCATGTTCAAGTCCACCTACAATATTATGAACTTCATCAATAGCTAAAATAACATTACCTAAAGATTTACATTCGTCAATTAATCCTTTTACTCTAGATTCAAATTGACCTCTAAATTGTGTTCCGGCAACAAGAGAAGTCATATCAATTAAATATACTTCTTTACCTACTAGTTTACCAGGTACTTCGCCTTTTACAATTTTCATTGCTAAAGCATTTATAACAGCAGTTTTACCAACACCTGGTTCACCTATTAATGCAGGGTTATTTTTTGAACGTCTATTTAATATTTGTATCATTCTTTGAAGTTCAACATCTCTGCCAATAACTTTGTCTATTTTTCCTTGACGAGCTTTTTCAGTTAAGTTTTCTCCAAAAGTATCTAAATATTTTGTCTTTTTAATTTTCTTTTTAGAATCTTTTTTATCATCAGATTCATCTTTTTTGTTACCTTTAAAAGATAAAATATTATTAAATATGTTTCCAAGGCCAGATGGCTTTTCTTCATCTTCATCATCTAGACCAGCAAGTTCTTCGCTACCATCTAATGATCCCATCATGCTATCAAATTGTGAAGACATAGCTTCTAAATCTTCTGGATTCATATTTGTCATTTCTTTCATTATATTTGCTAAGGGGTCAATGCCCTGTTTTTTTGCACATTCAATACATAATCCTGTAGTTTCGCCTGTAGCTTTACCATCTTTATCTAGTTTATTTATAAAGACTACGGCTAAATTTTTTTTGCATACAGAACATAGCATAAATTTTATCATCTCCTATTTGTAAATTGTTGTATAAACAATACAAAGATTATAACATATAAAGTCTAGAAATACAAGAAATAGTAGTAAAAGTGAATATATTAAAATGCAAATTAAGAGAAGATAGAAATTTTTATCTATCTTCTCTTAATATAATATATTTATATAAGGTTATAATATTCTTTAACTATATAAATAGAACATATTTTAACAAATTGCTTTAAAAAAACAATTCTTTTTGATATAATCTAGATAATAAAAAAGGAGAGGGAATATGGAACAATTAAACAATATAATAGAGGCAATATTATTTGCACTTGGTAGAGAAATTTCTACAGAAGAAATTGCTAAAACATTAGATGTAGAAGAAGATAAAGTAAAAGAAGCAGTAGAATTTTTAAAAGATAGATATACTGAAAATAGTGGTGTTAAATTAATAAACGTTAACGGAATGATACAATTAGTTACTAATAATAAATATTATGAATATGTAAATAAATTCGTAGAAAATACAAAAAAGCAGAGTTTATCTGTATCTGCACAGGAAACTTTAGCTATTATTGCATATAATCCTAAGATAACTAAAACTGAAATTGAAAATATAAGAGGAGTTAATAGTGATTTTGCAGTAAGCAGATTATTAGAATGTGGATTAATTGAAGAAGTGGCAAGACTTAATTTGCCTGGAAGACCAGCAGCTTATAGTGTAACAAATGAATTTTTAAGAACATGTGGAATAGAGAAAATAGAAGATTTACCAGAATATGAAAATATTAAAATTAAAGATGAACAGATGTTAGTATCAGATTATGATAAAGAAGAAAATGAAGAAAAAAAGCAAGAAGAGGAGTAATTAATGATAGATGTTATTTTAGGAAAATCTAAAACTGGGAAGACTACTCATATATATAATATGATAGAACAAGATATAAAAGAAAATTATAATGTCATATTGTTTGTTCCTTCTCAGTCAAGAGCTAAAGCTGAAAATGAGTATATGAAAATACTAAATAAAGATGGAGTTATTGGAATAAATATTACTACTATTTCTGAATTTGTAAAAGAAGAACTAAAAGTTCAAAATTTACATATGAATGAAAAAAGTATGTCCAAATTAGATAGAAAAATCATACTTACACAAGTAATAAAAGAAAATCCAAAATTATTTAATATTTTTGATAAAGTAAAAAATTATCCAGGCTTTTTAGATGTTTTAGATATATACATGGACTTATTTAGAAAAAACAATATAACATTAGACAAATATAAGGGTGTAATTTTAGAAGATAAAAGAACAAATGAAAAGTTTAAAGAGATATTAGCTATATATGATAAGTATTTTAAAATAATGAATAAAAACTATGTTGATAGTGTTGAAGAAATGGATTTATTCATAAAAAATATAGATAATAGTTTTTATTTTTATGATACTAAAAAATTACGCATATATTTTGATGGATATAATAACTTTTCAAATAGTGAGTATAAGTTAATAGATGCATTAATGAAAAGAAATGTTAAAATTGCTATAACTTTAAATACAGATATAACTAAAATTGAAGATGTATATACATCTTCTAGCATATTTGAAGTATCAAATGATACATATAAAAGAATATGCCAGATAGCTAATAAAAATAATTGTGAATTGCAAAATATAGTAAAATATGACAATATTTTTAGTTCTAAAAATGATATTAAGTTTGTTGCAAATAACATATTTAATAATAATTGCAATGAAAAGGTTAATCTTGAAAATATACAAGTATTAATGTATACAAATGTATTAAAAGAAATTGAAAATGTTGCAAGAATAATAAGTCAAAAAGTAAAAGAAGGAAATAGATTTTCAGATTTTGCAATTTATACAACTAATATAGATGAATATGAAAATGCTATATCAAGAATTTTTTATGAAAATAATTTAGAGGTATATGTTTCTAAAAGTAAAAGTATAGGAGAATCTATATTAACTAAATACATACAGGGAATATTAAAACTAGCAATAAAAGGACTTAATTTAGAATTAATATTTGATATATTAAAACTAGGGATAACTGATATAGATTTAAAAGATATCTATTTACTAGAAAATTATATGAAAGAGTTTAATGTAAATAAATATTTAATAAATAATAAATTTACTTTAAATAATCAAAAAGAAAGTTATGATTTAGAAAATTTAAATAAGATAAAAGACAAAATTGTTAATATGTATTCTTTTACTTTGTCTATGAAAAAGCTAACAGCTAAGGAGTTTATTTTAAATATATATAATCATTTGCAAAGTGAAAGAATTTTTGAAAATTTTTCTAATATTATAAAAACAAATAAAAAAGATTTATTAGCCTTAAATACTTTAAATTTTGAAAATCAAGTTTGGGAAAATATAGCTACTATATTTGACTCTATAATAAAAATATATAAAGATGATACTTTAACAGTCGAAGAATTCTTTAATATATTTAATTTAGTAATTAAGGATGTGAAAATAAAAACACTTCCACCAACTAAAGATCAAATAGAGCTACTAGATATAAACGTGGCAAAAACTGGGCCTAAAAAATATGCTTTCTTTATAGGGGTAACTGAGGGAAAATTTCCTAAAAATGTAGATGAAGATATATTTTTTACAGATAACGAATTAGAAAGTTTAAAAGAAAAAGAAGTAGATATAAGAGAAACTAGTATAACAAAGCTAAATATGGGATTTTTTAATATATATGAAGCATTAAATAATGTGAAAGAAAAATTATATATTACTATTCCATCTGCTACACTTGATGGAAAGGCTACTAGAAAATCTAGCTTTATAACATTATTAGAACAAATTAGTAATTTTAATATTGAAGGAGAAGTTACTAATTTAAATATTGAGCAAAATATTTTTAATATTTATTCTAAAGACGAACTTTTTATGTGGCTAATATCTAAAATAAGAGATTTTGATAATATTTCAGATAGTGAAAAAGAACAAGTAATTAGTGTATATGAATATTTTAAATCAGACGATAAATATTCTAAGATTTTAAAATTTAAAAAAGACGATTCAAAGTTAAGTGATGAAGTTACTAATATAGTATATGGTAAAGAATTTAAAACTAGTGTTAGTAAATTAGAACTATATAAAAAATGTCCTTTTTCATATTTTATGCAATATGTATTAAATATTAATCCAAATAAAGAGGCAAAATTAAATGTCTTAGAACTTGGAAGTTTTATGCATAATGTACTAGAAAATTTTTCTATGTATCTTTTAAATAAAGGTATTAGTTGGCAGGAAATTTTAACAGAAGATTTAGAATCAATAGAAACGCAGTATGAAAGTGTTTTAGAAGAAATAATTAACATTGCTATAGAAAAAAATCTTTCTAAACAAAAGCAAAGTGTAAGATATATGGTATTAAAAAGAAAATTATTTAATACTATGAAAAAAGTTATACATACTGTTGCTTTAAGTTATAATCAAAGTGAATTTGAACCATATGGCTATGAGATAGAATTTAAAGATAACAGCATATTTCTACCTATGCAGATACAGTTAGATGAAAGCCATGTTATGAAGATAATAGGAAAAATTGATAGAGTAGATATGCTTAAGTATAAAGATGAAAATTACGTAAGAGTAGTAGATTATAAATCAAGTTCTAAAGATTTGAATATAGATAAAATAAAAGAGGGACTATCTTTACAACTTATTACATATCTAATGGCTTTTATTGAAAATAAAAAAGAGCTAAAAATTAAACCAGCAGGAATGTTATATTTTAATTTGTCAGATAAGTTAGTTGCACTTACACAATATGAACAAAATAATGAAAATATAAAGAAAATACTAATGAAAAGATTAAAAATGAATGGAATATTTTTAAATGATATTGAAATCTTAAATAAAATGGATAGAAATTTTGAAAATAACTCTGCTATGAGCCTAATAAATGTTTCAAAAAAGAGTATAAGTTCATCAGGAAAGAAAGTTTTAAAAGAAGATGAATTTGAAAATCTTTGTAATGAAACAAAAGAAATTCTTAAACAAATAGGCAAAAATATAGCAAGTGGAATAGTGGAAATAAACCCTAATAAAAAAGAAAATTATTGTCAATTTTGTAATTATTCAACTAACTGTAGAAAAAACTTAGAAGTCTAAAAAGTGTGATTTTTACCGGTATTTGTACTATTATGTTACAATATTACAATGTAGTTATTACATCATTAAAAAAATATTACAAAAATTACAGTTTTATTATTTAAATACTTGAAATTATCTAAAAAAAAGATATAATATAAGTAGGTTTAAATCTTTATTTAAACATAAATTTTTGATTTTTATCATTCAAGAATACGCGTTAGTATTTTTTGTTAAGTATATTAATACAAAAGAGGAGAGTTGTTATATGTCAGATATCGTTGTAAGTTCGAAGAAAAAGATTAATTTCTTTGACAGAGTAATACAAAGCGTAGTTATTATGCTAAATATGAATAAGATGAATAAGGCTATAGATGAGCATCTATCTGTTATAAGAAAAACAGAAGGTGATGATAAAAAATCTTATCAAGAAAATATTTTAAGAGAAATTGTTTTTGTAAAATATCAATATGATATTATGCAAAGAAGTATGTATGAGTTAAAAATGTCTTATCCAGATGAAATTATAGATAATATTAATTCATCAGATAAAACAACAAGACTAGAGTTGCAAAAAAGCTTTTTAGAGATGGAATATGATAGAGTTACAAGATCAAAATTCAAATCTAAAGAGGAAATAAAATTTAATTTGCTTTCTATTTCTTCTGCAATAGATGAAGTAAAACAAAATATAAAAGATGAAGGAAAAGCACAAAGATATAATCAAGTTATTAAAACAGCAGAGGATATTGATACAGCAATTCAAACTGAACAATATACAGAGGAACAATATAAAGAATTGTTTAAAAATATTGATGAATATGTTGGATATATTAATGATAATTATGATATATCAAAATTACCATCTGATGAAAGAGAATTAATAGAATACGTTATAGAAAGTATGATAAAAGGTATTGAGTCAGATATAGACAAGCATATGTATGAGTTTAATCTAATAATAAACATATGTAAAAACTCATATAGATATTTTAAAATTATAGATAAAATATTTGCTAAAATTTTAAAAATATATGATGAAAGTTTCAGTAGTGAAATAGTAAATCAAGATGATTATATAAAAATGTTTAAAGAGATTTATGACATGATGATAAAAACAAAAGTTAATGATGTTCATAGAGCAATCTCAACAGAGGATGAATATTTAGAGTACTCTAAGTTATTAGCTAGTGAAGATGAAGAACAAATAAATAGATTTTTACTTGAAAAAGCTAAAGAGCTTACTGAAATGGATGAAATAAAAGAAAAGATAGAAGCAATACTTCATGTAGATGAAGAAGAAAATGAAGAAGATAGTGAAGAAATAGATGAAGAAGATCTAAATCTTGATGAAGTACTTGGAAAATCTAACGAAGAAGATGAAGAAAAATCTGAAGAAGAAAAAGAAGAAATTGATATAGAAAACAAAGAAGAGGCAGAGGAAGAAAAACCAAAAAGAAAAGCAGGTAGACCTAGAAAAGACGAAGAACCAGTAAAGGAGAAAAGGAGAGCAGGAAGACCTAAGAAAAATGGATAGTTTTTAATGAAAATAGCCAAATTTTATGTTTGACTATTTTTCTGTATATAAGAAAAATATACTAAAAATATATTATTATTAAAATTTGACAAATTATTTTTATTTAATATAGTAGAATATACAGTATATAAGAAACATAAAGAGGTGTAAGATATGATATATAATAAGTACTTAGACAATGATATTGATGAAAAAGTAACATCAGTATTTAGTACGTTAAGAAAAATAGTTAGTTTTAAAAATATTATATTTATGTTGTTTGCGATTTTATTATCGACTAAAACTTTAATTGGCAATTTTATGCCATTTAACTATGTTGTTCTTGCAGTAGCAAGTGCATTTGATGTGCCACTTATTTTAGTCTTAATATCTTCATTAGTGGGACTAGCTATAGGAGGAAGTTCTTCTTCTATAGTAATGTTGTTAGTTTTCTTTTTACTGTATAACTTAATTACTGCAATAGTAAATATTGAAGGAATAAATAGAAAATATACTATATTTATTAAGTTTTTAGTATCAATTACTATACTACAAGTAATTTCTTCTTTTATAACAGGAGCACTTTTTACAGAGTTATTTAAAGTTCTTTCATCAATAGTAATTTCTGGAATAATATACTTAATTAGTGTTACAGGAATGAATGTAATTTTAAATTTAAAAAATGGCTTCATATATACAAAAGAAGAAAGCATTATGATGATAATAACAGTAGCTATGATTTTATCTGCATTAAGTCCAATTAGTGTATTAGGCTTTAAATTAGTAGAAATCTTAGCATTTATATTAATCTTAATATATGGTTGGGGAAATGGTGCAATTCTTGGTGCAACTGCTGGACTTACAATAGGTTTAACATATACATGGCTTTGTGATGTTTCAATGTCATTTGTTGTTGCAATAGCATTTAGTGGATTTATATCTGGATTATTAAGAAGATTCGGAAAAATTCCTGTAATAATTGCTTTTGTTGCTGGAAATTTATATATTTCATATTATTCAACTGGAATGACACAACTTAACATTATAACATGTGAGGTATTAATAGCATCTGTTGTATTATTCTTTATGCCAAAATTTGTTGAAAATAAATTAGATAATCTATTTGACCTTGGAAGAGGACTTGAAACATTTAAAAACAATTTATTAAACCCAACTAAAGAGGCAAAAGAAAAAATAGGTGCAGTATCGGAAGTATTTAATAGTTTAGCAGATATAACACTTCAAAGTACAAAAGAAAGTAAGGAAGAAACAGTTGAAGTTATAAAAAAATATATATTATGCTATGTAAATAATACTTGCTTTGCTTGTTCTAATATTAATGAATGTATAGAGAAAGAAAATTTAGATTTAACTGCTAGTTATTTAGCGGATAAATTAGAAAATAATGAGCCAATAGAGCCTGAAATGCTAAAGTTTAATTGTAAAGATGCTAAGGTTATAATAGATAACTTATATGATATATATAATAGCATGAAACTTATGAGAGTATTAAAGCAAAGAGAGCTAGAAAATAACGAAAAAATATCTAATCAATATAAAGAAGTATCTAAACTTTTAAATAATATTGCTGAGGATATTAAAGAGGGAAGTATAGTTAAAGAAGATATACAAAAAAGACTAAGAGATGAATTAAAGTTTTATGGATTCAATATATATGAAGATGAGTTTTTAAGAGATAAAGATACTATAGAATATACTTTTGTAACAGACATATTAACAAATATAGATAAACAGAAAAAGCAAATACTAGAACTTTCTAGTAGAATATTAGAGCAAAATATGACTATAAAACTTATACTTAATATTTCTAAGACTGAAAAATCTAAAGTAAAATTAATATCATCTCCAAAATATAGTATAAAATCAGAAATTATATCTGAAAGCAAGACTAAAGGCGAAGTATCTGGAGATTCATATTTACAAATGGAACTTCAAGATTTAAGAAAACTAAGTGTAATAAGTGATGGTGTAGGCTCAGGGGAGAACGCAGCTAAAAGTTCACAAGCAGTTATAAATATACTTGAAAGATTATTAAGTGGCGGATTTGATGAAGAAAAAGCAATAGAAATAGTTAATAGCATTATAAAATTAAAAGGTGATGATGAACTATTTGCTACTTTAGATGCTGCAATAATCAATGAAAAGGATGCTCAATGTTATTTTATAAAATTAGGAGCAGCACCAACATATATAATTGAAAAAGGTAAAGTTATTACTATAAACTCTACAACTATACCAGTTGGACTTGTAGATAATACAGACTACATCCCTATATGTAAAAATTTAGATGAAGGAGATATTATAGTACAAGTATCTGATGGAGTAATACCAGATGATATGGATAAAAATAGCAATTATTTAAAAAATTATCTATCAACTTGTGATATAACAAAATCAGCTAAAATTTTAGCACAAGAAATAAAAGAAGTAATTTATTTAAATAATTCAAATGAACTAGATGATGATATTACAGTAATAGTAAATAAAATAGAAAAGAACTAAGAGTGAATTATTTCACTCTTTTTCTTGAAAAGCTTAACATAATATGGTAGAATATTAGTATATTAATTTTTTTACTCAAAACTATTGTTAAGGAGGTATTCTATGTTTAGTTTTTTTGTTTTATCTTTAGGAGCATATATGCTTCTTTTAGGCACAAACGATAAAAACGAATTAGGAAATTGTAGTAAAAAATATCCTTCAGGTTATGAGCTAAAAAAAGAACTAAGAAAAATACCAATATACGAATATGATGTAGCTACATTAAATTACGATTTAATAGAAGAATACATATTTAGAGAATATGTATATACATTTGAAATAGCTGGTGGCTATACAAGAGAAGTTGCACTTAGAAAAGCATTAGATAAATATATAAAAACATATAATATATTAGATAAAAAATATAAAATAGGATAGAAATAAGACCAAGAAATTTTCTTGGTCTTATTTTATGCATTAATAATTTTTAAAATATATATCATTAATTCTTAGCAAATAATTATAATCTTTAGCTTCATCTTTATCTATACAAATTTCTATATTATTTAATTGTATATACGAAATAGGGATAGAAAATTCTAATGTATGAGTACCAGGACTAATTAAAAAGTCATAGGTAATAGCTCTAGCTTTAGGCTTCTTTTTCCTTGTATACCTAAATATTAAATGTGCCTTTTCTGATTCAATAACATTAGAATAGTAATTCATTACAAGTCTTGGACTAAAGTCTTTTGCTTTAAATTCAAGTCGTTTTCTAAGTAGGAAAGAAATTTTATTATAACTATTAAAATCAATTATAATATCATCATTGAATTTAAAAGTTCCTGCTCTTTTTCCTTTTTCATTACTTTTGGTAAATGTTTTAGATAAAAGTTTTTTCTTCATAAATATCCCTCCTTAATAATTATAATTGGAGAATAAGTACTCTCCAATTATAAGAGTACTTAAAAATGTACTTGGTCTGCACATTATACCATAATATTACCACAGATTCAACATTTGCAAGATTATTTATATTATTACTATACTTTAGTCAAAAATTTTGATATAATACAAGCGGGTGATAAAGTTGAGTTTTGTTCATTTACATTTGCATACACAATATAGTTTATTAGATGGCGCAATAAGAATTGATGAATTAGTAAAAAAAGCTAAAGAATATAATATGCCAGCTATAGCAATCACTGACCATGGGAACATGTTCGGTGCTATTGAGATGTATAAAGAATGTAAAAAGAACAATATAAAGCCAATAATTGGCTGTGAATTTTATGTTGCACCAAGAAGTAGATTAGATAAAGATGGAAGAATAGATACTGAGCCTAATCATTTAATATTACTTGCTATGAATAATACAGGATATAAAAATCTTGTTAAACTATGTTCAATAGGTTATACAGAAGGTTTTTATTATAAGCCTAGAATAGATTTAGAAGTATTAGAAAAATATAATGAGGGGCTAATTTGCTTGTCTGCATGTATTGCAGGTGGCCTATCTAGAAAAATACTTAATGGAGATATTTTAGGTGCTAAGGAAATGCTAAAAAAATACTTAGAAATTTTTGGAAAAGAAAGGTATTTCCTAGAATTGCAAGATAATAAATTAAGAGAGCAAATACTAGTAAACCAAAAATTATTGGAATTTTCTAAAGAATTTGGAGTAGATGTTGTAGCAACTAATGATTGTCATTACTTAAATAAAGAAGATTATGATTTTCATGAAGTATTACTTTGCATACAGACTAGAAAAACTTTAAATGATGAAGATAGATTAAGATTTAAAACAAATGAGTTTTATTTTAAAAGCCCAGATGAAATGAAAGAGGCCTTTTCAAATGTACCAGAAGCAATAGAAAATACTTTAAAAATTGCAGATATGTGTAATGTAGAATTGGAATTTGGACATACAATACTTCCTGAGTTTAAAATAGATGAAAACATATCACATTTAGAATATTTTAGAAGAAAATGTTATGAGGGTATAGAAAAAAGATATACAAAAGAGGAATATGATAAAGTTAAAGAAAGACTTGAATATGAAATAAGTGTAATAGATAAAATGGGATATATTGATTATTTCTTGATAGTTGCAGATTTTATTAATTATGCAAAATCTCAGAATATTCCAGTAGGCCCAGGTAGAGGTAGTGGAGCAGGTTCTATAGCCGCATATTTGATAGGTATAACAGATATAGATCCATTAAAATTTGACCTTATCTTTGAGAGATTTTTAAATCCAGAAAGAGTTAGTATGCCAGATTTTGATGTAGATTTTTGCTATGAAAGAAGACAAGAAGTAATAGATTATGTTTCAAATAAATACGGAAAAGATCATGTGGCACAAATAATAACATTTGGTACTATGGCAGCACGTGCTGCAATAAGAGATGTTGCAAGAGTATTGGATATCCAATATCAAAAAGCTGATACAATAGCTAAAATGATACCGCACAATATAAAAATAACTATTGATCAAGCATTACAAGAAAATGCAGACTTAAAAAAATTGTATGATTCAGATATAGAAACTAAAAAAATTATAGATATATCTAAAAAAATAGAAGGGCTTGCAAGACAGGCTTCAACACATGCTTGTGGAGTTGTTATAACTAAAGAGCCAGTAGTAAATTATGTACCATTATATGAAAATGAAGGTCAGATATCTACTCAATATACAATGACAACACTTGAAGAATTAGGACTATTAAAAATGGACTTTTTAGGTCTAAGAACTCTAACAGTAATTGATGATACTAAAAAATTAGTAAAGAAAATTAGAAATATTGATGTAGACTTTGGAAAGTTTGATGATAAAGATACATATAAGATGTTAACACAAGGTAAAACTATGGGTGTATTCCAAATGGAAAGTCCAGGTTTTAGAAAAATGATTATGAAAATGGAGCCTGATTCAATAGAAGATATAATTGTTATGATATCGTTATATAGACCAGGACCTATGGATCAAATACCTAGATATATTAAAAATAAAAATAATAAAGATAATATTGAGTATACACATGAGTCATTAAAAGAGATTTTAAGACCTACATATGGATGTATGGTATATCAAGAACAAGTAATGCAGATATTTAGAAAATTAGCTGGATATAGTCTTGGTAGAGCAGATATAGTAAGAAGAGCAATGGGTAAAAAGAAAATTGATGTCATGAATAAAGAAAGAGAAGTATTTATTGAAGGTGCAGGTAAAAATGGCATTGATTCAGTAAGTGCTAATAAGATATTTGATGAAATGGCAGAATTTGCTAAATATGCTTTCAATAAATCTCATGCAGCAGCATATGCAGTAGTGGCTTACCAAACAGCATATTTGAAATGTCATTATCCTAATGAATTTATGGCTGCATTTATGAATTCTTTTATTGGAAATCAAAATAAAATACCAGTTTATATAAATGAATGTAGAGAACTAGGAATAGAAGTATTAAAACCAGATATAAATGAAAGCTATTTAAAATTTGCTGTAATAAATGGCAAAATAAGATTTGCATTAAACTCAATAAAAAATGTTGGGCAAAGTGCTATTGAGGAGATAATAAAGGAAAGAAAATTAAATGGAAAATATAAAAACTTTATAGATTTTTGTCAAAGAGTTTCCCTTGAAAATGTAAATAAGAAATGTATTGAGAGCTTAATCAAGGCTGGATGTTTTGATGAAATAGAAAAGGAATACAATAGATATGATTTATTAGAAAATTTTGAATCAATAGTTGATGGAGTAGCACATACAAGAAAAAGTAATTATATAAATCAAATAGATTTCTTTGGACAAATAGAAGAAGATAGCACTAGCATAAAGATAGAAAAAAGTGGAAGAATACCATCTAATAAAGAATTATTAGATATGGAAAAAGAAATGTTAGGACTATATATATCTGGGCATCCATTAGACGAATACAAAAGCTATATTAATAAAAATTCTACTATAAGGTCTGTAGATATCAATCAAGATGAAGATGAGTCAGAAGAAGCGCAAAGTAATTTAGAGTATGATGGTAAAAATGTTGCAATGTGTGGAATATTTAATAAAGGAAAAATCCTTATGACTAAGTCTGGAAAAAATATGATGTTTGCAACTTTGGAAGATTTATATGGAAGTGTAGAATTAGTGCTTTTTCCTAATGTGTTTGAAAAATACGAAAATATTTTACAAGATGATACAGTAGTAAAAGTAACTGGAAAAGTTAGTATAAAAGAAGATGAAAAAAGTAAAATATTAGTATCAAATATGGAAAAGATAGAAAACGCTACTAAAAAAGAACAACCTAAGGAAATAATAATAACTAAAATATATATTAGAATTCCTAAAGATAAATTTGATTTAGAAGATAAAGTAATAGGATATATTAAAGATTTGAGTAAAGAATATCCAGGAGATAGTGAAGTATATATCTTTTATGATGGTACAAATAAGATGAGAATATTAAATAAAAATAACTTCTTATCAGATATAAGTATAGTAGAAGATAGACTTGGAAAAGCATTTGGAAAAGAAAATGTAAAGATAAAGAAAATAAAAGAAGTAAGACAATAAAGTCTTACTTCTTTTATATAAATAGATTATTTTTTAGAAACCTTTTTTTCTTCAACTACTTCACTCATAGCACCTAGAGCACCCATAGCTTTTGTAGCATCAAATGGAATAAATACTTTGTTTGCAGTTCCATTTGAAACTTTTTCTAATGCTTCTAAAGATTTTATAGCAACAAGTTTATCATCTGGTTTAGAACTCATTATAGCACCATAAACCATTTTAATTTCTTCTGCTTTAGCTTCTGCAACCTTTTTAATTGCTTCTGCATTACCTTCAGCTTCAAGTATTTTAGATTCTCTAATACCTTGAGCTTTTCTTATGCTTGATTCTCTTTCAGCTTCAGCATTAAGAATAGTAGCTTGTTTATTACCTTCTGCAAGAGTAATGTCAGCTTGACGTTTACCTTCAGCTTCTAGTATAATAGCTCTTTTATTTCTTTCTGCGTTCATTTGTTTTTCCATTGCATCTCTAATATCAGCTGGTGGTTTAATATCTTTTATTTCAACTCTATCAACTTTACAGCCCCATTTATCTGTTGCTTCATCAAGTATATCTCTTAATTGAGTGTTTATTGCATCTCTTGAAGAGAATGTAGCATCAAGATCCATTTTACCAACAATATCACGAATTGTAGTAATAGCAATGTATGCTATACCTTTTTGTAAACTTTCAATTTCGTAAACAGCTTTTACTGGATCCATTATTTGATAGAATACAACAGTATCTATTGTAATAGTAACGTTATCTTTAGTTATAACACTTTGAGGAGTAACGTCCATAGTTTGTTGTTTTAAACTAACAACAGCTCTTACTTTATCGACAAATGGTAATATAATGTTTAAACCAGCTTCAGCAGTGAAACTGTATTTACCAAAACGTTCGATAATTTTTACTTCAGATTGTTTAACAACCTTGATTGATGCACCTGCTACTACAATGAAGAAAGCAAGTATAAGAATAATTCCTAATACAAATCCCATATATATTTACCTCCTTATTATGGTTTTTTAACTAATAATTTTACACCATCAATTTTTTCTATTATAACACTATCACCAACATTTAAATGTTTAGTATTTTCATCTTTGATGGCTGACCAAAGTTCTCCATTAACTTTAACTTGACCAATTGGATTATCAGCAGTAATAGCTTTTACAACAATACCTTTTTTACCAATTACAGCATTATTATTCATAGTTGAATCGCTTTTGTTTTTAAAAATACGATTAACTAGAGGTTTAGTAAACATTATCATTAAAACAGTAGAAACTGCAAATACGATAATTTGTGCTACTAAGTTGTCTGGTAATATAAGGCTAGTTAAAAATGCTAAGAATGCTCCAACACCTGGCCAAAATAACAAGAATGAAATAGTAAAAATTTCTCCTAAGAAGAAGACACCACTTGCAATTAACCAAATTGTCCACATTTGCATAAAAATCCCTCCTTTTACTGCGTTGAAATTTATAACTAGTCTACTTTTATTATACAATAAATCTTCGGAAATCTCAATATATTTACATAAAAAACATATTAAAATAATATAATGTAATGACTACGTTAATAAAATATTACAATTATTACAAAATTATTAAAGTGTTGACAAAAGAAACATACTGTGCTAGAATATATGTGCTTCTGGAACAAATAAAAATAATGCAAATTTGACAAAAATAGGTTAAAATGTTATAATATAATATGTAACCTAATGAAAAAGGAAGGTGCAAAATTTAATTATGGGAAAGAAAGGTGTGCTCAGTACACTAAGATTCGTATTATTTACTGCAGTATCATTAGCTATGATATTTGCAGCAGTATATTTTACTATACTTAATACGTACAAACCAGCAGTTAAAACATATATTAATGGTGAATTCATTGGATACTTCTCTGATGAACAACAATTTGACGAGGTATATAATGATTTAGTTGCTGAAAAACAAAATATTGACGAAAATGTTAAAGTTTATTTAGAGAGCGAACCTACATTTGAACAAAGCTATATTAGAGACTCTTTACTTGAACAACAAAATGTATATACAAATTTAAGAGCTGAAATAAAAACTGAATACACAATCTATGAAGTAGTCGTAGATGGTGAACAACAGATGACATTTACAGCCGAAGACCAAGCTGACGATTACGTTGAAAAATTAAAAGCAGAAGTATCAGATATAGATGCAAACGTAAACGTTGAAAAAGTTGCTGAACTTAAAGATATAACTTCTACTGAAAGAGCAGATAGTATACTTGCTAATATAGTAGATAGAAACAAACCAGTTGAAATTCCAGAACCTGATCCAGTTCCAGCACAAACTCAATATGCTACAAGCGTATATACTGGAATGGTTACTCCAGCTATTAATGGTACAAGAGTATGGCCAACAGTAAACAGAAGAATTAATTGTGACTATTGGGGATACTATGGACATAATGGTGTAGATATTGGTGGTTCACTAGGTACAGATATATATGCATATATGGGTGGTACAGTAATATTCTCAGGATGGGATTATACAGGATATGGTAACTGTATAAAAATTAACCATGGAAATGGTGTTATAACTATATATGCACACTGTAGTGCTTTATATGTAACAGCTGGTCAACAAGTAACAGCTGGTCAAACTATTGCCGCTATTGGTATGACAGGTTGGGCAACAGGTACTCACTTACACTTTGAAGTAAAACAAAATGGTGTATCAGTTAACCCATGGTCATATTTAAATGGTATTTAATAGTAAATAAGTTACTTTTGTAATTTATTATATATCACCTATTGCTCAGATAATACAAAAAAACCTCGTTTATCTTAGCTATAGGCTTGTAACAAAGAAGGAGGAAATAAAATGACTAAAGAAAGAAAAGCTGAAATTTTAACAACTTATGCTAGAAAAGAAAAAGACACTGGTTCAGCAGAAGTACAAATCGCACTTCTAACAGAAAGAATCAATGAACTTACAGAGCATTTAAAAGTTCACAAAAAAGATAATCATTCTAGACGTGGTCTTTTAATTATGGTTGGAAAAAGAAAAAGACTTTTAAAATATCTTGAAACTAAAGATGTTGAAAGATACAGAGAAATAATTTCTAAATTAAATATAAGAAAATAATATTTCGTCATTTAAGAAGTGGAATATACCACTTCTTTTTTTATTTTTTAAATATGCTATAAGTCAAATAAATTATCTTTAAAATCAAAAAGAATTATATTTCTTTTTGATTTTTTTTATAAATTTTAAAATTTATGCAACCTTTTTGAAAAAAATAGAATCTAAATAGTGAAAAAAGAAATTTAATTGTACAATAAATAACTTTAAAAATTTATTAAAAACTATTGATTCTAGAAAGATAGTTTTAATATTTAATTACTAATGATGAATAATGTTATGCCCATTTTACTTAATATAGTTTGAAATAATGAAAAGTATACTATATTTGAATATTAACTAGTGTCATATTGTTTATGTTTAATATGTTTTTTTAGTTATGATATAATTTTAAAAACGTTTATTTGAAAGGATTTATATTATGGAAGAACTTTTAAAAAGAATAAAGCATAAAGATGAAGAAGCTTTTGAAGAAATAGTTAATATGTTTCAAAGACAACTTTTAATTATTGCTACTTTTAGATTAGGAGATAAAGAACTTGCAGATGATGCTGTTCAAGATACATTTTTGTCATTATTTAATAATTGCAAAAAAATAAAAGATGCAAATAAAATGAGGGCTTGGCTTACTAAAGTTTTAATTAATAAATGTAATAAAATAATAAAACAAAATAAAAATTTCAAGATTTCTTTTGAACTTAATTATTTTGAAGATTATATATATGAAGAAGATAGTTATAAAAATATACATGATGAAATAGATTTTTATAATCATTTAAAAATTTTAGATACTGAGGAAAGGATGATTATAGTAATGTTTTATGGAGAATCATATTCATTAAAAGAAATATCAGAAATATTAAATATCAATATTGGAACATTAAAAAGTAAAATTTCTAGAGCAAAAAGCAAATTAAAAGCTAAGATTGGAGGTGAATTCTAATTGGAAAAATATATTGATGAATTTGATATTGCACTACATGAAAGAATAAATAGTATAAAAACGAAAAGTTATCAAAAAAGTGATATAGAAAATATTATAAAAAGAGCTAAGATAGAAAGAAAAAGAAAAAAATATATTTATAGTTTGGCAATTTCCATTATATTTATTTTTGCTGGGATGGCAGCTTTATCATTAAGATATATTAATAAAAATGATATATTGAATAATATTGTTGCAGAGAAAAACCAAAATTTAAATTTTGATATAAGTAATGAAGATAAACCATTAGCTGAGTTGGAAACTATTACATATAAAAATAATTCTGAAAATTTATTTTCTACCAGTGCAGGTTGCTTTATTAGATGGCCAGAGGAAGTATATGTAAATAATCAAACTCCAGATAAAATATATATTATAAGATTAGATAAAATCTTAGAATATTCTTTTGCACTTAGTAAACCAATAACAAAATTAAGAGTAACTATTATAAATTCAGTAAATGAAATGGGAAAAGATTCTGGACAAATTGATATTAATATAAATGGGGGTGTTGTATCAATATTCGAGCTAGAAAATAGTTCGTTAGATTACCAATTAGATTCAAAATATAAGGATTTAACTACAGAAGAAAAAAAGAATACTTTTGTCAGACTTGTATCTGATAATGATTATAATAAATGTCCTACCCCTGAGGAAGGAAAGTATTATATAGTTTCATTGGATAAGGATAATAATCTTGTGACAAATAGTACATATCCTTTTTTTGAATACGATATTGAAAATAATTTATATAAAGACAGTTTAGGAAACTGGAACACTTTAAAATAAGATTAATATATATTTTATTATTCAAAGAAAGGAGGGAAAGTTTAATAGAATAATAATTTATAAAATATTTTAAAGAAGGAGCGTAATTTATATGAAAAAATATTTAAATAAAATAGTATTGTCAATATTTGCTCTTGCTATAGGAGCACTTATGAATACTAAAACTTTTGCAATGACACCAACATGGCCAAACGATGCAAAATTTAATAGAGGTGTAAGTAATGCATATTATTATGTTGATAGTACAGCAAATTCATATACTTCAAGAATAAATGCAGCTGTGAATAATTGGGTAGATACAGGATGGGGATGGAATCCAATATATCTATATCCTGTCGCTTCTAACTATGCTACTCATATTGATTTTTATGTTTCTAATTATCAACAAGATTACGTCTTAGATAATAATACTTTGGCTTATTCTGGATTTTGGGATATTAATTCAAACCGACTTTCTCAAGCTGGATATGGACCAAGCGTAGATTATTTCTATACAGAAGTAAAAATTAACCAAATTTATGACGTAGAAACAAGGGTAATAATTCATGAGATGGGACATTGTTTTGGATTAGCACATAGTAGTGATCATTATAGTATAATGTACCCTACATATGAAGGAACATATGTAACAACAGTACAAAAAGATGATCATGACACAATAAATTATTTATATAATTAAAGTTTTATACTTTAAGGGGGAAGAAAAATGAAAAAGAAATATATTATTAGTGCAGTAGTAGTAACAATTATTATTGCCACTGTATCTATAGGATTAATAGTTAGTAAAAATAATTCAAAGCCAAATAATATAATAGCAAATAATGAAATAGCAAGTGATGACGAGGGATTTAATACATATACATATATAACGGATGAAATGCTAAGTAATAGTGAAACTAGTACAATGTATCCCGAACTTAAATCTGAGTATACACCTGAATATATTTTTAATAATTCAGATGCAATTGCTTTAGTAACTATTACTACGATTGATGGTGCTAGTATGGAGTACAGTCTTTATGGAATGACATATGGAACAATGGTAGTTAATAATATAATATATGGAGATATAAAAGTTAATGAAAATGGTTTGGCAGAATTCTTAAAACCAGGTGGAATTGTTACTGTTGCAAATTATGATGCTTATGATAATCAAGCAGCTGTTGAAAAAAGGGATTATTTAAGAGAACAAGCAGGTATAAAAATAGATAAAGAAAATTCATATATGAATTTAAAAGTTGAAAATGATATAGACATTGAAGTAGGAAAAACATATTTAGCATATTTAAATTATATAGAAAAAAATGGTAAATATGAAATAGTAGGATTAAGAATTGGCTTAAGAGAAGTAAATGTTGCACAGCAAACTAGAGTTAAAACTCAAAATATAGATTTAAATAATGCAAAAATAAAAAATAATGTTACTGGTGAATGGGAAGAATTAGATAAATATATTAAAGAAGATATAGAAATATATAAATAAATTAATAAAAATGTAAAATGATTTTAAGTATGTTATTTTACAAGATGAAAAAATATAGAAGAATAAGCTAGAAATAGTTTGTTCTTCTTTTTTTATGTTTGAAATAAGCATTTTAAGCCAATTTTAATACTTATATTACAATAAAATTTCAATATGCTTTCAAAACTTTTTTAAAGTGTAATATGTTTGAAAAAATAAGCATTATACGATAAAATATAATCAACTTATTATGTATAGAAATGAGGTAAATATATGAAAAAAGTAAAAATTTTTATGTGCTTATTAATTATGACATTATTATTTATTGGTGCAAACGTAAATAATAGTGTTATGGCTTATGCTAATATTGATTCACAATATTTATTTGAGCCAAGTACATTTGATAACTTGAAATTAAATTATAAAACGTTACCAGTTGTAACTGTAACAGGAGGTGGATACACTATAGAAGATTCTTATGCTGAGGATCGTGATATTACTAAACGTACAGTTCAATTTAACAATTCAGCTAATCAGACATTAAATAATGTGGTTACAGTTTTCTATTCAGATTGTGGTACTTTAAATGGTAGAACTATAGATATGAGATTGATATATGATGATATAGTTACTGTAGAACCTGGAAGTACACTTTATTGGACAGCTTTCGGTAGCGAAATGACATCTAATAATGAATGGTTTTATACAAATATAGAACATGTAAATATTAACATTTATTTCTATTATCACGGAGAGAATACACCAATATACTTAGACAATGCATATTTGTCTATATTCTCTGAAGATCACGGTGAAGGTTCAGGAAGTACAGAAAAAACTGAAGCATATATATATAAAGAAACTACAATGAAACATGCTGATTCATTATTATCAAGAAATAATAGTAGACGTTATACAGATTTATACTATGGTACTGCTGATGGATCTACAGGTGCAGGAGCTAAAAACTGTGTAGCTTTTAAATATGTAAATAAAGATCATATAAATATTAGATTATATGGTATAGATGATAGAAATGGAAATTCGGCTGCTGGTGCTGGATATCACTTCCAATATACACCTTTAACAGCTGTATTACCTTCAAATCCTGTTAAAAGTGTGGATAAAACAACAGCATCTTTAGGAGATACTTTAACTTATACTGTTGAGCAGGAAATTTCTAAAAGATATGACCCAGACTTTTATTATTCATCTTTAGTATTTAGAGATGTGTTAGATTCTAATTTAACATATAATTCTTTAAAAGTATATAATGAAAATGGAGCAGATATAACAAATTCTGCTGGTACTACAAGTTATAATTCTGGAACTTTAACATATACTTTTAATTCATCATATTTAAGAAATATGAATTATGATGGTCAAAAATATAAATTCGTAATTAGTGCTACAATAAAGAATTCTGCTACAAAGAGCAGTATACCTAATAATTGTAGCTTTACAATAAATAATCAATATACATTAAATTCAAATCAAGCTAATACACAATTAAAAGCTAAAGTAATAGTTCATCATAAAAATAGACAAGGTGTAACTTTAGCTGCAGATGAAACTCAAGAGGGAAATTTGTTAGATCATTATGACACATATCCAAAGAGTTTTGTAGGATATAAAAAAGTAAGTGATACTGGTAATACATCAGGAACAATGCAACAAAATGTTACAGAAGTAACATATACATACGATATAATAAGAGTAAATATAAATATTTCAAAAACTATTGAGGCTACTGCTTCAACAAGCAAGAGAAATTTATCTGGAGCTAAATTTAAAATAGAAGCAGATAGTTTCCCAGGACTAGTTGGACAAGCTAATCCAGATAGAGAATATTATTCTACAATAACAGATGCAAATGGAAATTGCATAATTGAAGGCGTACCATTTGGAACTTACCATTTTTCAGAAATAGTTGTACCTGATACAGCATATAATGCAGAGTTCTATTTAAATGGTTCAATGGATAGAATTAAAAACTTTAACATTGAAGTAGCAGAAGATAAAACTTACTCATATAGCCTTGAAGATGTGGCAAAGAAAATGCAAATAACAATATACAAAGAAGATGTAGAAACAGGAAGAACAACACAAGGAGATGCACATTTAGAGGGAGCAGAGTACACATTATATAGAGATCAAGCATGTACAGATGCAATAGAAACAATAACAATACAAAAAAATGGAGATGGTTCATATAGTGCAACAAGTGGATGGTATCTAGTAGGAACATACTGGATAAAGGAAACAAAAGCGCCAGAGGGATACTTAATAGATGAAACAGTACATAAAGTAGAACAAAATCCTAAAAATCAAACAACAGAATATACAAGTCATGAAATAACATCAAAAGAAGAAGTAATAAGAAACGACATAGAAATAGTAAAATACATAGATAAAACAGATTCAACAGTAAAACAAAATTTAGAAGGAGCAGTATTTACAGCAAGTTTAAATAGTGATCCAAGCCAAACATGGACATCAGTATATGAAAATGGACGTTATATAATAAAAGATTTACCATATGGAACATATACAATAAGAGAAACTACAGTTCCAGATATAGCATATAATGGAGAATTCTATGTAAATGGTGGAACAGATAGAAAAACAACATTTGAACAATTTGTACAAGTAGATGGAAATACAAATGACCCATATGTATGGTCAGATATAAATGATGTTCCTAAAAAAATGCAAATAACAATATATAAAGAAGATGTAGAGACAGGAAGAACAACACAAGGAGATGCACATTTAGAGGGAGCAGAATACACATTATATAGAAATCAAGCATGTACAGATGCAGTAGAAACAATAACAATACAAAAAAATGAAGACGGATCATATAG
>CANQVI010000002.1 GCA_947627255.1 uncultured Clostridia bacterium
AACGATTATCCAAAGGGAACAATCACATTAATAAAACTTTCAAGTTCAACACTTGGAAATGTAGTATTAGATGGTGACGAACTAGATGTAGAAGGAAAAGATGAAAAAATAGCTCAAATATTAGATGAAATTAAAAATATGACAGATGAAGAAATAAGAACATATTTAGCATCACAGGACGTAGAATATGTAGCAGGTGCAGAATATAGTGTATATAAAGATTATGAATGCACAAGACCATTATATAAGAAAAATCAAGTAACTGGTGAAATGGAAAAAGTAAAACTTGTAACAGATGACTCTGGAATGGTGAAATTAGAAGATTTACCAGTAGGTAAATACTATCTAAAAGAAACTTATGCACCGGCAAAATATCAAATGTCTGAAGAAGTAATAGAGATAGAGCTAACAAGAGAGCAAAGAGATTCAACAGTATATAATGCATTAGTAGATGATAGTGTACATGGTGAAGTAATTACAAAAACAGACATATTTACAGGAGATGTAGTACCAGATTGTACATTTGAAATAACAGATAAAAATGGTGAAGTATTATTACATTCAGTAACAGATGAAAATGGTATTGGATATATACCAGTAGATATGTTTACAGATGGTGAAAAATATTACTTCCAAGAAATTGAGGCACCAGAAATATATGACTTAAATCCAGATAAACACGAATTTACAGCTAAATTTAACGAAGAAGGAAAATGGGCAACTGAAAAATTAGAAGTAACAAATACAAGAAAAGATTCAACAGTAACATTTGAAAAATTAGATGTTGCAGATTCAACAAGAATACCAAATTGTAAATTTGAATTAAGAAGTCTAGAGACAGATTTCGTAGTAGAAGGTGTAACAGATAAAGATGGAATATATGTATTTGAAGATATACCATATGGTAGATATACTTATACAGAGTTAGAAGCACCAGATGAATATATCTTAGATACAGAGCCACATGAGTTAGTAGTAGACGCAGAAGAAGTAAAAGTAAAAATTACTAACGAAAAGGCACCAGAATTACCAGATACAGCAGACATACAAGTTGTAACACTAGTTGGTGTTTTAATAGTAAGTGTACTTGGAATAGTATACATATTAAAAAAGAATGCAAAGCTAAATTAATTTATTTTTTCTAATATACGGTAAATAACAGAGAGAAATCTCTGTTATTTTTTGTGTGAAAAAATTTTCACATTTTTTTTGAAAATAATATGAAAAAATAGTTGACAACTTAAATTCTTAGGTGTATTATATAGATGCATTTAGCACTTGAAACTTTTGAGTGCTAAAAATGGTGATAGTATGAATTTAGATGAAAGAAAAAAAAGAATTCTTTCTTCTGTAGTAGAGGACTATATAGAGTCTGCTGAACCTGTAGGTTCAAAGACACTTGTTGAAAAAAATCATTTAGATTATAGCAGTGCTACAATAAGAAGTGAAATGAAGCTACTTGAAGAAGAAGGATATTTAGAGCAACCGCATATATCAGCTGGAAGAGTACCATCAACCAAAGGCTATAGATACTATGTAGATAACTTAATGAAAGAAAGCAAACTATCTATGCTAGATATAGATTATATAAATAATACTATTAATGGTTTTGGTGATACTGATGCTATATTTGAACAAATTGCAAATGTAGTTTCAAAAATTCTTTCTACGCCAACAGTTATAACAAGAAATAATACAGATACTATTGAAAATATAAAGGTTGTAAAAATTTCAGAAAAGCTACTTTTAATTGTTCTTATGTCTAAAAATGGTACTGTAAAAGATTGCATTGCGAAACTTACAGATACGGTTGAAGATAATGTAATAGAACAGATGACAAGTATATTAAATGAAAATTTATCTGGAACACCTTTAAAAGAATTACATTTAGCATTAAATAAAGTAATTCAAAAAGATTTACAACTATTTTCTGGCATTATGAATGATGTAATAAATAGTATCAAATACGAAATGTCAAAAGATTTAAAAAAACTAAATAGTGGTGTGGAAAAAATATTAGAAAATCCTGAATTTACTGATATTGAAAAGGTTAAAAATTTTATAAATATGATTTCAACAAAAGAGATAATCGATTCTGCTTTACAAAAGACGGAAAACGATAAATTAAGTATAGTAATTGGATCAGAAAATAAAGAAGTTTTATTAAATGATTATACTGTTATCTCTTTAGACCTTAAACAGGATGACAAATATTTAGGAAAATTGTCGGTAATAGGTCCAAAACGAATGGATTATTCAAAGACAATATCAACATTAAAATATATAAAAGAAAAGTTTAGTACATCATTAATTATTAATAAAAATAATGATAAAGTAAAGGGGGATAATAGTGAAGAAGGAAGAAAATAATGTTGAACAGCAAAATGAAGAAAATGTAAATGATACTGTTCAAGAAGAAGTTAAAGATGAAAAAAAGCCAAGTGATATAGTTGAAGAACTAAAGGCTAAATTAAAAGCTGAAAAAGAAAAATCTGATGAATATTATGATCATTTAAAACGTAATATGGCAGAGTTTGATAATTTTAAAAAACGTATATCTAAAGAAAAAGATATGATGTATAATTCAATTTCAGCTAATATAGTTTCTGAATTATTGCCAATAATTGATAATTTTGAAAAAGCATTAAATGCAGAAACTTCAGATGAATCATATAAAAATGGTATGGTTATGATATATAATCAATTAATTGAATCTCTACAAAAAATAGGAGTAGAAGAAATTAATGCACTAAATACAACTTTTGATCCAAATTTTCATGAAGCAGTTATGCATGTAGAAGATGAAAATTTTGGAGAAAAAGAAGTAATAGAAGTATTTAGAAAAGGTTATAAAATAGGCGACAAAATAGTTCGTCATGCTATGGTTAAAGTAGCAAATTAATTTTGGTAGTTACTTACTCTAGTATTTAATTGCTAGTTTAAGTATATAATATAAGTAACTTTGTATTTTAGGAGGTAATTTAATATGTCAAAAGTTATAGGTATAGACTTAGGTACTACAAATTCATGTGTTGCCGTTATTGAAAACGGTGAACCAACAGTAATTCCAAATGCAGAAGGAGCAAGAACAACTCCATCAATAGTTGCATTTGCAAAAAATGGTGAAAGACTAGTAGGTCAAGTAGCAAAAAGACAGGCGGTTACTAACCACGATAGAACAGTTATTTCTATTAAAAGAGATATGGGTTCAGATAAAAAAATAAAGATTGATAATAAGGAATATACACCACAAGAAATATCTGCCATGATATTACAAAAATTAAAAAGTGATGCTGAAAATTACTTAGGAGAAAAAGTAACACAAGCTGTTATAACAGTTCCAGCATACTTTACAGACTCTCAAAGACAAGCAACAAAAGATGCTGGTAGAATAGCAGGACTTGAAGTATTAAGAATTGTTAACGAACCAACAGCTGCTTCACTTGCTCATGGTTTTGATAAAGATGCAGAACAAAAAATAATGGTATATGACCTTGGTGGTGGTACATTTGATGTATCAATACTAGATATTGCTGATGGTGTTTTTGAAGTTATGGCTACAGCTGGTAACAACAGACTTGGTGGTGATGACTTCGACCAAAGAATAATAGATTATTTAGTAAGTGAATTCAAAAAAGAAAATGGCATAGATTTATCAACAGATAGTATGGCAATGCAAAGATTAAAAGAAGCTGCTGAAAAAGCTAAAATTGAGCTTTCTGGTGTTATGCAAGCACAAATTAACTTACCATTTATAACTGCAGATTCAACAGGACCAAAACATATGGATGTTACTCTTACAAGATCTAAATTTGAAGAATTAATTGCAGATTTAGTTGAGTCAACTGTTGGACCAGTAAATCAAGCATTAAAAGATTCAGGACTTACTTTTGATAAATTAGATAAAATATTATTAGTAGGTGGTTCTACACGTGTACCTTTAGTACAAGATACAGTTAAAAAGATTACTGGAAAAGAACCATATAAAGGAATTAACCCTGATGAATGTGTTGCCATCGGTGCTGCAATTCAAGGTGGTGTTTTAACTGGAGAAGTTAAAGATCTTGTATTACTAGATGTTACTCCATTATCACTAGGAATTGAAACTTATGGTGGTGTATTTACAAAATTAATTGAAAGAAATACAACAATACCAACTAAAAAATCTCAAATATTCAGTACAGCTGCAGATGGTCAAACTTCTGTTGAAGTACATGTTCTACAAGGTGAAAGAGAAATGGCTTCATACAACAAGACATTAGGAAGATTTAGTTTAACTGGAATTCCTGCTGCACCTCGTGGAGTACCACAAATTGAAGTTACATTTGATATTGATGCAAATGGTATAGTTCACGTATCTGCAAAAGATATGGCAACTAACAATGAACAAAAAATAGCTATAACAGCTAGTACAAACTTAACAGAAGATGAAATTCAAAATGCTGTTAAAGAAGCTGAAGCACATGCTGCAGAAGATAAGAAGAAGAAAGAAGAAGTTGAAATTAGAAATAATGCAGATTCTTTAGTATATAATACAGAAAAAACATTAAAAGAATTAGAAGGTAAAGTATCTGAAGAAGAAAAATCTAAAGTAGAATCTGAACTTGAAAACTTAAAGAAAACTCTTGAAGGAACAGATACAGAAGCTATTAAGAGTGCAACAGATAAACTTACTCAAGTATTCTATGATTTAACTTCAAAATTATATTCACAAGCTCAACAACAAAATCCAGGAGCAACAGGAGATAATACTGAAAATACAAATAATGCACAAGATAATGTTGTTCATGATGCAGATTATAAAGTAGAAGACGATAATAATAAATAGTTAAGTGATGAATATATAAAGTATATGGGTGGTTGTTCTACCACCCTATATTTTAGATATAGGAGGAATATTTAGTGGCAGAATCAAAAGATTATTATAGCATTTTAGGTGTTTCTAAAGATGCAACTGCTGATGATTTAAAAAAAGCCTATAGAAAACTTGCTAAGCAATATCATCCAGATGCTCAGCATACAGAAGAAGATAAGAAAAATGCTGAGGCAAAATTTAAAGAAATTAATGAAGCATATTCTGTACTTTCAGATGAAAATAAAAGGGCACAATATGACAGATTTGGTTCTAATTTTGAACAAGCTGGATTTGGTGGAGGATATGGCTCATATGGTGGAGCATATGACTTTAGTGGATTTGGCGGAATGGATATTGACTTAGAAGATATCTTAGGAAGTGTTTTTGGTGGAGGATTTTCATCTTCTAAGAAAACGCAAGGACCAACTAGAGGTGCAGACATTAGAACAAATGTATCTTTAAAATTTGAAGAAGCTGCGTTTGGTATTAAAAAAGAAATTAATGTTACAAGAAATGAGAAATGTGATGTTTGTAACGGAAGTGGGGCAAAACCAGGAAGCAAAATAATTACATGTGATAAATGTGGTGGTAGAGGAAAAATACAAATGACTCAAAATACAATAATGGGCTCTTTTTCTACTGTTAAAACATGTGATAAATGCGGTGGTAGCGGTAAAGTAATAGAAATACCTTGTGAAAGATGTAGTGGAAAAGGTATAGTAAGAAAATCTAGAAAAATTGAAATAAATGTACCAGCAGGAATTGATGATGGTCAAGCTATATCACTAAGAGGAGAAGGAGATGCTGGGCTAAAAGGTGGACCTAATGGTGATTTATATATAATCATGAAAGTTTTACCTCATAAATATTTTAAAAGAAACGGCTTTGATATTTCTGCTAATGTAAGAGTACCATTTGCAAAGATGGCACTTGGCGGAGATATAAAAATACCTACTCTTGAAGGTGAAATGGAATTTAATATACCTGAAGGTACAACAACTGGTACAAAATTTAGAGTTAAAGAACAAGGAATACCAATTTTAAATGGAAAAGGTAGAGGAAACCTTGAATTTGTTGTAGATGTTGATGTTCCAAAGAAACTTACAGATAGACAAAGAGAACTTTTAACTGAATTTGCAAAAACTTTTGGTGAAGAAGTTAACTCTAAGAAAAAAAATATATTTGGTAGATAATGTAAAGAAGTGGCTATTTTTCCACTTCTTTCTTTATTTATATTGCAAAATTGTTGCTAATATGTTACAATTATATTGCTTAGGCTTTATTATGAGTTAAAGCAATATTTTTAGGAGCGATGTTATGAAGAAGATAAAAAGATTAAAAGCAAAAATTATTAGTATTATACTATTAGTAGCACTTTTAACATTAGAATTTGGACCTTTTGCTGTTAAAGCTACAGCTCAAAGATTACAATTCTATTCACCAGGTTCAGTATCAGTAGGATACGATTCATACAATGGAAAAAATGTATTCTATGGTAATGCAACTTTAGGTGGTGCTACTGCATATTGTATAGACTATACTTGTGGATTACCAAGTGGAACAATGACATTTAGAGATTACTTATCTGATCAAGGTATGGCTATCTTAATACATGGTTATCCAAATTGTACAGCTGCATCATTAGGATGTGCAAATAATGAAGAAGCATATATGGCAACACAAATGGCTTTATGGGAAGTACTAAATAGAACAGGTGAATCTCATAAATCAGGATTAATATTTAGAGTTGAAAATATTACACCAAAAAGTGGAATGGAAGGATTTTATAGTAGATCAGTATCTGCAGCTAAAAAGTTAGTTGCAATGGCTGAAGCAGATCCATATACTGATGTTCCAACTTTAGTTGTTAACACACAAAGTGCTGTTTTAAATCATATTGGTGAAGATGCATTGATGGGACCATACATAGTAAGAGTTGATGGTGCATCAAAATCTACAATAAAATCAATAACAGCTGAATTAGAAGGAGCACCAGCTAGTGCTAAAATAACAGATGCTAGTGGAAATCCTAAAACTTCTGTTGGAAATGGTGATTCTGTATATGTAAGAATAAGTGCATCAGAAGATTCTGCTAAATTTACTTTAAAATTTAAAGCAGATGTAGACAGAAAAGTTGGATGTATTTATCAAGCTACTGGTTATGTACAAGACTATGTAAGACTTGATACAGTACCAAATAATATGGAACAACCAATTACAATAGAATGGACTAAATCTTCTACAAATGGTAGAATTGAACTTACAAAAGTAGACCAAGACGATTTACCTGTTGTAGGTGCAAAATTTAGATTAGAAAGAGTTGACGGAACTGTAATAGGTGACGTTGAAACTGGTACAGATGGTAAAATAACATATTATAATGTACCAGAAGGCGAGTACAGATTAGTAGAATTATCTGCACCAGAGGGATATTCAATAAAAACAAAATCTACAAATGTAACTGTAGTTGCAAATGAAACTTCAAAAGTAAAAGTTGAAAATGAAAGAATAACAGGAAAACTTGTTATAACAAAAATAGATGATGCCAACAAACCACTAGCAAACGTAACTTTCAATATATATGATAGTGAAGGATATCTTGTTACATCTGTAAAAACAAACGATGAAGGTAAAGCTTCTGTAAATGTAGGATATGGTACATATTACTTTAAAGAAGCTGAAGCTCCAGAAGGTTATATAATGGACGATACAATGTACAAATTTACAGTTGATGCAGAAAACAGAACATTCTATAAAACTGTAACTAACATTAGATATAAAGGTACATTATTAATAGTAAAAACAGATGACGCAAACACACCAATTGAAGGTGTAGAATTTGAAATTACAGATGAAAATGGAAATGTTGTAACAACATTAACAACTAACAATTTAGGTAGAGCTGGTGTAGCAAATCTACCATATGGTAAATATTACTATCAAGAAACAAAAGCACCAGATAACGTTATAATGGATACACAAAAACATGAATTTAGTATTACTGAGAACAATCAAGTAATTAGAAAAGATATTGTAAATGAAAGAATAAATGGATATCTAAAAATAATAAAAGTAGATGAAAATAGTAAACCAATAGCAAATGTTAAATTTAATATTTTAGATTCAAATAAAAAAGTTATTGAAACTATAACTACTGATGCGCAAGGTATAGCTAAATCTGGAAAATTACCTAAAGGAACATATTACTATAAAGAAATTAGTGTTCCAAATGGTTATGTTTTAGATTCAAAAGAATATGAATTTAGCATAGATAGTAAAAACAAAGTTATAGAAAAAACAGTTGTTAATAATCTAGCTAAAGGCTCATTAAAAATAATTAAATTTAATAATGCAGGTGAAAATATTGCTAATGTTAAATTTAATGTTTTAGATGAAAATAAAAAGGTAGTAGATACTATAATTACCAATGCACAAGGTATTGCTACATCTAAAAAATTACCTTTAGGTACATATTACTATCAAGAAGTTGAAGTTCCTGATGGATATGTTATAGATAATGAACTTCATGCATTTATTTTAACAGAAAACAATCAAGTTGTTACTAAAAATGTTGTTAATAAATATATAAATGGAAAATTAAAAATAATAAAAGTGGATGAAAACAGTAAGCCACTTGCAGGAGTTAAATTTAATATATTAGATAAAAATAATAATGTAATCGATACAATGGTAACAGACAAAGATGGTATTGCAACATCAAAAGATCTTGAAAAAGGTACATATTATTTCCAAGAAATTGAAGCTCCAGAAGGAATAATAGTAGATAATACAAAATATGAATTTACTATTGAATATGACGGTCAAAACGTTGTAAAGAAAATTGTTAATAATTATGCTAAAGGAAACTTAGTAATAACAAAATATGATAGTGCAGGAAGATTACTTGAAAATGTAAAATTCCAAATATTAAATGAAGCAAAACAAGTAGTAGATGAAATTGTAACAGATAAAAATGGTGTTGCTACATCTAAGAAATTAGCTTTTGGAAAATATTACTATCGTGAAGTATCTGGACCAGATAATGTTATTATAGATAAAGAATTACATGAATTCTATATAACTGAAAATGAACAAGTTATTCATAAAACAGTTGTAAATGAATTAATTGAAGGAAAATTAAAAATAATAAAAGTAGATGAAAGCGATAGCCCTATTGCAGGAGTTAAATTTAATATATTAGATAAAAATAATAAAGTAATAGATACAATAGTAACAGATAAAGATGGTATTGCTATATCTAAAGAACTTGAAAAAGGAACATATTACTATCAAGAAGTAGAAGCTCCAGACAATGTTGTAATGGATACACAAAAATATGAATTTAGTTTAACAGAAAATAATCAAGTTGTTATTAAGAAAGTAATAAACAAATTAATTGAAGGAAAATTAAAAATAATAAAAGTAGATGAAAATGATAAACCACTTGCAGGAGTAAAATTTAATATATTAGACAAAGATGGTAATATAATAGATACAATAGTAACAGATGAAAATGGTATTGCAGAATCTAAAGAACTTGAAAAAGGAACATATTACTATCAAGAAATAGAAGCTCCAGAAGGAATAATAGTAGATAATACAAAATATGAATTTACTATTGAAGAAGATGGACAAAATGTAATTAAAAACATGATTAACTATTATGAAAAAGGAAGTCTAGAAATCAAAAAATATGATAGCAATAACAGAACACTTGCTAACGTTAAATTTAATATATTAAATAGTAATAATGAAGTAGTAGATATAATAGTAACAAATGAAAATGGTGTTGCTACATCTAAAAAGTTACCACTTGGAACTTACTATTATCAAGAAGTTGAAGCTCCAGATAATGTTGTAATGGATACACAAAAACATGAATTTAATTTAACTGAAAATAATCAAGTTATTACAAAAACAGTAATAAATGAATTAATTGAAGGAAAATTAAAAATAATAAAAGTAGATGAAAATGATAAACCACTTGCAGGAGTAAAATTTAATATATTAGACAAAGATGGTAATATAATAGATACAATAGTAACAGATGAAAATGGTATTGCAGAATCTAAAGAACTTGAAAAAGGAACATATTACTATCAAGAAATAGAAGCTCCAGAAGGAATAATAGTAGATAATACAAAATATGAATTTACTATTGAAGAAGACGGACAAAATGTAATTAAAAACATGATTAACTATTATATTAAAGGTGCTTTAAGAATAACAAAATTAGTAGAGGGAACAGGAAGCCCACTTGCTAATGTTAAATTTGCAATATTAAATGAAAATAGAGAAGTTATTGAAACTATAGTAACTAACGAAGAAGGAATTGCTGATACAAGTAATCTACCTTATGGAACATATTATTATAAAGAAGTAGAAGCTCCAGAAGGATATATTATGGATAGCAAAGAGCATAAATTTAATATAGTTGAAAATAATGTATTACTAGATGCAGTTGTATATAACAAAAAGGAAGAATTACCAAAAACAGGTGGATTATTAAGTGAAGATGCACAAATAATAATGCTTGTTTCAGTATTTGCTATATTTGCATATGCAGTAAAAATGTTATTATCAGCATCTAAGGAAAATAAATAAAAATAAAGACGCTTATTTACGATTTATTTCGTAAAAGCGTCTTTTTTTATATATAAAAAAATACTGTAAATTTTATAATAATTACAGTATTTTTTAATTAGAGCCATAGCTTACAATATCTGACTTAGAAATAGTTCTTACATCACTAAAGAGGCCAGTAAAATCTAAAACTTTGACTGTAATTGTAGACTTACTATCGTTAATCATAGATTTTAAAGTTGAATAGCTTTCTTCAATGTATATTCTACCAGAGTATTTTAAGTCGATATAAGCATTAGCAAAAATAAAATCTAACATATGTTAAACCTCCTTTAAAATTTATTGAAGTTAATAAATATAAAATGTATAAATATTATATCATTTAATTTACATAAGTTCAACTGTTTTTATATAACATTCCACTTTTATTTACATTATTTTTAAATAAAAAAATAATAAATGGGTTGCTTTTTTTTTCTTTATTTTATATAATCAAATTAGTTAAGTGAAAACTTAGCTAAGCAAAAGATAAAATATCATAGGAGGTAGAAAATGGATATATTAAAAATTTCAGCAAAATCTAGCCCTAATTCTGTAGCAGGAGCTATTGCAGGTCTTGTAAAAGAAAACGGTAGAGCAGAGATGCAAGCAATTGGAGCAGGGGCTATAAATCAAGCAGTAAAGGCAGTAGCAATCGCAAGAGGATTTGTTGCACCAACAGGGGTAGAACTAGTATGTTCTCCAGCATTCACAGAGGTTACAATTGATAATGAAGACAAAACAGGTATCAAGTTTGTTGTAGAACCTAAAGTTTAAAATAATATAATTTGAAAAATATGAGCTCAAAAAGATAAAAAACTATCTTTTTGAGTCTTTTTATGATATAATCAGCACAAGATAATAGTAATGGTTTGAGAAAAGTAGGTGTAGATATTTGAGTGCTAAGATTATAGATTCACGTAGGTATAAAACTATTACAAAAACACAATTAGATAAGAAAAGAAAAAAGATAGACAAGGAATTAAAATCTCCTAAAAAAAGCTATCATAAATCTAATAAAAGTTCTTTTGCATCTGAAAGTAGCAATTTTATAACTAATCTAAGAATAAAGAAGCATAGAGAAAGAAAACTAGAACGAGAAATGCTTTTATATTCAAGACCGCAAAGAACAGTAATAAAAGAACCAAAACAAAAAATATACATTCCTAAGCCTTTTATTATTACGTGTTGTGTAATAGTTGCCATATTGCTTATATATGTATCTGCTAAAATTATGAAATTTGATGAAAAAATATCAGTAAATGTATTTAGCAATAATGATGATACACAAAATACAGATGTTAAATTAGAAGCAAATTATAATATGAAAATTGGACTAACTTCATTTAATAATAAGGATGTATATACTTCAAATAATTTAATTCTTAATGACTTATATAAAAATTCTTCGTTAAGTTTAGTAAAAGTTAAGAAAAACTACGAAATAAATTATCAAGTAGCTAAATCTATTACTAAAAATTCTAACGCAGAATACATCATTAATTTAAATGATAAATACAAATTAGATAGTCAAGATATATTATATTCTATTAATAAGATTAAAGAGGCTGGAAATTCATCAGTATATTATGATAGAATTAAAAATATAAAATCTATAGAAAATGATAATGAAGCACTTAAAATAACTCTAAATGAGGATGATCCGTATTTTATATATACTTTAGATTTCCCTATAATAGATGATGAATCTAAAGTTTATGGCAAATATGTATATAGCATAGATAATGATATAGCTACTTTTAAAAAAGCACCTAAAAATGAAAATAACAATATTAATAGCATTGAAATAAAAAATTATAGTAATATAAATGAAATTGTAAATGATTTTGCAAGTGATAAACTTGACGTATTTTTTGCGTCATCAAATAATGATATGCAACTTATTGGAAAAAAGGAATACAATGTAAAAAAATATAAAGATGGTGAAACATTATTTATATTTGGAAATAAAAACTCAAATATATTTTCAAAAAAAGAGGTAAGAACTTCTTTAATGTATTCATTAAATAGAGAAGAAATAGTAAAAAATAGTGATAATAATTTCATTGAGATAATTGATCTTCCATATTTATATTCCACTATAAAATATAAGTATGATATTGTAGGCTCAAATAATTTAATGACTGCAAATGATTGGAATAAAAATGTAAATGGAATATATGAAAAATATGAAAATGGAAATTATTATAGTGCAACTTTAAGACTACTTGTAAATGAGCAAGATACAACCAAAATCAATGTTGCAAACAATATAAAAAATATGGCACAAAATGCAGGTATAAATATACAGATTGAGACAACTTCTACTGAAAATATTGAGCAGAAAATAAATTCTGGAGATTATGATCTTGTTTTAGCAAGTGTATATTTAAATGAAATGCCTAATGTTGAGTTCTTAAGGAACTATCTAGATATAAATGATAAAACATCTCAAGCATTTAAGCAGGTTGAACAAAGTAGTTGTGAAGAACTTCCAAGTAATATACAAAATCTAGAATATGTTCTTTCAGATGAAGTAGCATGTATTGGAATATATGCTAGAAATATAAACTTAGTATATCAAAAATATATTTATGGTTTTGATGATTTAAATTATATGAATATTTTTAATAATTTTGAAAGATTAGGTAAAATTGTAGAATAGGAGGAATAATATATGAATTTTACTGGTGTAGTTTCTAAAATGGCAGAGCAAGTAAAACAAGATAAAAAGAAAATTGTTTTGCCAGAAAGTGAAGATGCAAGAGTTTTAAAAGCTGCAAGCATTGTTGCAAACGAAGGATTTGCAGATATTGTACTTATTGGAAAAGAAGATGAAATTTTAAAAAAATGCAATGAGGAAAATATAGATTTCCCTAAATCAAAGATAGAAATAATAGATAATATTACTTCACCAAAAAAAGATTATTATGATAATATGCTATATGAACTTAGAAAAGCTAAGGGAATAACATTAGAAGATGCAAAGAAAATGAATGAAGACAAAGTGTATTTTGCAACAATGATGGTAAAAGCAAATGATGCAGATGGACTTGTAAGTGGTGCAATACATTCTACAGCAAATACATTAAGACCAGCGCTTCAAATAATAAAAGCAGCTGAGGGAGTAAAAAATGTATCATCATTTTTCTTAATGGAAACACCAAAAAAAGAATTGGGAGAAGATGGAGTGTTAGTCTTTTCAGATTGTGGACTTATAGAGTTTCCTACTGTTGAACAACTTGTAGATATAACTATTGAATCTGCTAATAGTTATAGAATGCTTACTGGGAATGAGCCTAAGGTTGCACTTCTTTCTTATTCAACAAAAGGAAGTGCTAAAAATGAGGCAATAGACAAGCTAAATGAAGTATTAAAAATATTAAATACAATGAATTTAGATTTTGAATTTGATGGTGAATTTCAATTAGATGCAGCTTTAATACCAGAAGTTGCCAAATTAAAAGCACCAGATAGCAAAGTTGCAGGACATGCTAATGTTTTAATATTTCCTAATTTGGAAGCTGGAAATATTGGATATAAAATGGCACAAAGATTTGGTGATGCTTTAGCTATAGGACCAGTTACTCAAGGACTAAAAAAGCCTGTTAATGACCTATCTAGAGGTAGTAGTGTAGAAGATATTATTGGTACTATAATTGTTACTTGTATGCAATCAAAATAGATAATTACTTGGATAAAAATACCAAGTTAATATATAAATAAGGAGGATTTAAAATGAAAGTTTTAGTTATAAATTGTGGTAGTTCTACAATTAAGTTTCAACTTATAGATGTTGAAAATAATAACCAAGTTATTGCAAAAGGAAGATGCGATATGGTTGGATATAAGGAGTCTAATATTATATATAATAATGTTAGAGATAATTACAAAATGAATGAAGAAAGAGATATGCCAACACATAAAGAAGGTATGGAAGTTTTACTTGATACTCTTATGGATAAGGAACATGGTGTTATTGAATCTTTAGATGAAATATATGCTATTGGACATAGAGTAGTTCATGGTGGTGAAAAATTTAGTTCTTCTGTTTTAGTAGATGACAATGTATTAAAAGCTATTGAAGAATTAACAGACCTTGCACCTTTACATAATCCTGGTGCGGTTATGGGAATAAAAGCTATGCTAGAAGTAGCACCAGATAAGAAAAATGTAGTTGTTTTTGACACTGCTTTTCATCAAACTCTACCAAATTACAATTATCTATATGCTATAGATTATAAATATTATACTAATAATAAAATAAGAAGATATGGATTTCATGGAACATCATATCAATATATATTAGGTCGTCTAGAAGAAATATTAAATAAGAAAAAAGAAGATATAAATGCAATAGTATGTCATCTTGGTGGTGGTGCATCAATTTGTGCTATTAAAAATGGTAAATCATATGACACTTCAATGGGATTTACTCCACTAGAAGGATTAGTTATGGAGACTAGATGTGGAGATATTGATGCTTCAATAGTTACTCGTATAATGAAAGATGAAAATTTAACACCAGAACAAATGGAAGAAATATTAAATAAAAAATCTGGAAGACTTGGACTTTGTGGTATTGGAGACCAAAGACAAATGATTCAAGCTGAAAGAGACGGAAATGAAATGGCAAAACTTGCTAGAAAAATACAAACTAATAGAAACAAAAAATATATCGGTGCTTATATAGCTGAGTTAAATAGAGTTGATGCCATTGTATTTACAGGTGGAAATGGAGAAAATAATGCCTGTGAAAGAGAAGATATGGTTTCAGACATGGAATGCTTAGGAATTGAACTAGATAAAGAGTTAAACAATAATGCTTCTGGTAAAGAGGCTAAAATATCTAAAGATTCATCTAAAATTGGAATGTATGTAATACCAACAAATGAAGAGCTAGAAATAGCAAGACAAACAGTTGAAATAGTATCTAAATGCTAAAAGATTTAGTTAGTACAATTAAAGATAATGATACTATATGGGTAATGGAAAATAGGGAGAATTCTGATAGCTTTTTTAAAACTAATGTTACAGATAAGCTATTTTCCTCTACCTATGTAATAGTATCGAAAAGTATTGCATATGTTTTCGTACATAAATTAGATGAAGGAAATATAAAATTAATTAGTAATGATAATTGTAAAATATATGTATATGATTCGAGTAATCTATTGTATAGATATATAAATGATGTACTAAAAGAGTTGAACTATCCATATAATATGTTATTATCATATACTACTATGTCAGATGAAAATACAGATATTATATCTCATAGTGCATATTTAAGATTATCTAGAATGTTTAGAAAAATATATAGAGAAAATGAAAAAAAGCTAAAAATAAAATCTGCTGAAATGAATATTTATGAAATAATTTCAAAATATAATAGTGATGAAATAAATAAATTAAAAAATCTAGCAGATATTACTAATACTATTTTAGAAAAATCGTTTAAAAGTATTAAATGTGGTCAATCTGAAGTAGATATTGCAAATAATACTATAAACATAACTAAAGATTATTTAGAAAAAGTTAAAGATAAATATGGTATAATAGACTATGATATGGCATGGGATATATGTCCAATAGTTTTAATTGGAGATAATTTAAAAAAAGGCGGTCATGCACTTCCAAGTGATTTAAAAATTAAACCAGGAGATACTATATATTATGACTTTGGTATAAAAGCTACATTTAAAGATGGAAAAGTTCTTTACACAGATATGCAAAGAATGGGATATTATTTAAAAGAAAATGAAAGTAATGCTCCAAAGGAAGTAATTAAAGTATTTAATACTCTTGTTAATTCAATAACGCTTGGAATAAATAAGATGAAGCCAAATACTCATGCATATGTTGTAGATAATGTTGTAAGAGGAAAAATTCTTGAGAATAATTATCCAGATTATCCTCATGCTACAGGGCATCCTGTTGGAAGACAAGTACATGGAGCAGGAGCATTAATATCATATAAAACTGGTAAAAGAGCGAAATTAAAATTAGTAGAAAATGGAATATATACTTTAGAGCCTCGTGTAAATATACCAAATGGAGGCTCAATCGAAGAAATGATTTTAGTAACTAAAGATGGTGCTATACCACTTAGTGATAGACAATTAGAATTATATCTAATAAAATAGAAAAGAGGTAGAGAATATGAGTTTAAAATATGAGAAAAAAGATATTTATTCTTCTATTACAGAAGAAGAAATTTTTAATGCTGATGGTTATGCAAAAAGCTATATGGAGTTTTTAGATAAAGCAAGAACAGAGTATCTTGCTGTTGAAGAAGCAGTTAAAATTTTGGAAATGAATGGTTTTGTATCACTTGATGAAAGACCTGCTTTAGAAATAGGAGATAGAGTTTATTTTATAAATAAAAATAAATCATTATATGTAGCTGTAATTGGAAGTGAAGAACTAGTAAAAGGTGTAAATATAGTTGGTGCTCATATTGATAGTCCAAGACTAGATTTAAAACCTATGCCATTAATTGAAAAAAGTGGTGCAGCACTACTAAAAACACAATATTATGGTGGTATCAAAAAATATCAATGGATGTCTATACCTCTTGCTATGTATGGAGTTGTATATAATAAAGATGGAGAAATGATTAAAGTAGCTATTGGAGAAGAAGATGATGACCCTGTATTTACTATAGCTGATTTGTTACCTCATCTTGCTAAAGACCAACTAAAACTTAATGCAAATGATTTTATTGACCCTGAAAAAATGAGTGTATTAGTTGGCTCAATAAAAGATAGAGATGCAGAAAGTAAAGAGACAGAAAAAGTTAAAGCTAACATATTAAAAATATTAAATGAAAAATATAATATAGAAGAAATAGATTTTGCAAGAAGTGAGATTTCTTTTGTTCCAGCATTTAAAACTAAATTTATCGGTTTAGACAAAGGATTAATTGGTGGTTATGGTCAAGATGATAGAGTATGTGCATATGCAACAATAAGAGCAATTATTGATGCAGCAGATGAGGCACAAGATGTATCTAAAACAATGATAGCCATGATAGTAGATAAAGAGGAAATAGGAAGTATTGGAACAACATCTATGAGTTCTCGTGCTTTTGATATGTTTATAAATAAAATAATTGAAAAAACAAATAGTATGGGAATAGATAAACTAGAAGTTTTCTATAATTCTAAAGTTTTATCTGCTGATGTAACAGCTGGTGTATCACCAGAATATGAAGAAGTTTCAGATATACAAAATGGTAGTATGTTAGGTTGCGGTGTATCTTTAGAAAAATATACTGGCTCTGGCGGTAAATATAATGCAAGTGATGCAAATGCAAGTTATATGTCTGAAATAATGGGATTATTTGAGAGAAATAACGTAATGTTCCAAGTTGGTACACTAGGAAAAATTGGAAAAGGTGGCGGTGGTACTATCGCATACATACTTGCAGATAAAGGATGTGAAGTTGTAGATTGTGGTACACCTGTACTTGCTATGCATTCACCATTTGAAGTTACATCAAAATATGATGTTTATATGACATATCTTGCATATAAAGCATTTTATAAGGAGTAGACTATAGTGTTTAAAACATTATTAAAAAATACAGATTATATATTGATTATAACTGTACTAGCGTTATTTGTTATAGGTGTATTTGGCATATATAGTGCTGGTCATAATGATGCAGATAATACTGAATATATAAAACAAATAGCATGGTTTTCAGCTGTTTTTGTTGTTGCAATATTTTTATGGGCAATAGATACATCAATGTTTGAAATATTTGGCTATATACTATATGCAGTAAGCTTAGTGTTATTAATAGTAGTATTAGCCATGCCGTCAATTTATGGTGCTAGTAGCTGGTTTAGAATTGGAGGCTTTTCATATCAACCATCTGAGCTTATGAAAATTGGATTTATCATTTGTACAGCTAAGGTTATGTCAATGTATATAGAAAACAGAGAGTCACCACAGCCTAATAATAAGAAAAAAATAATATTACTTTTGGTAATTGCTACACTATTTGCAGTGCCAATGCTTTTAATAATTCTTCAACCAGACTTTGGAACTGCGTTAGTATATATCATGATACTTGCTTTTATGGTGTTTAAATTAGGCTTAAAATATAGATACATTATTGTAGGTATACTTTTACTTGCAGTTTTATTACCAACAGTATATAACTTTTTACCAGAACATGCTAAAACAAGAATAGATGTATTTTTAAATCCAGAATTAGATCCATTAGGTGATGGATATAATGCTATACAATCTAAAATTGCAGTTGGCGCAGGAATGTTTTTAGGAACTGGATTTCTTAAAGGCTCACAAACTCAGTATGATTATTTACCAGTTCAGTCTTCAGATTTTATATTTTCGGTTATTTCGGAAGAAATGGGCTTTGTAGTATCTGCACTTGTTGTAATATTATATTTAGTAATGCTTTTAAGAATATTAAAAATATCATCTGATGCTAGAGATAATTTTTCATCATTTATTGCAATAGGTATTGCTGGTATGTTTACATTTCATTTTATTGAAAATATAGGAATGACAATAGGCTTACTTCCAATAACTGGAGTTCCATTACCATTTGTAAGCTATGGTGGAAGTAACTTGCTTACATCAGGGGTTGCAATAGGATTGTTATTAAATATTTCGGCAAGAAAAACACAAAATACATTTTTTGGATAAAATTAGAAAGAGGACATATGAAAATATGTCTTCTTTTGAGTTGTGCTTGTTTTTTTTACATAATTGTGATATACTTCTTTGCACATACAAAAAAGATAAAACCTCAGTAGATTTAAGGAGGGATGAAATATGATTATTAAAATTATTATTATCGCAATAGTAATTTACATAGCAGTTTTAGCATTATTTTGTATTTTTTTGAAAGGTGCAACAAAGAATGGAAACGAGTATGACGAACGAAGGGAAATTGATAAGGTGTTTAAGAAAATATATGGTGATCAGTACAAAAGCAAATAGGAGAAGTATTAATATACTTCTCTTTAATTCTTGCAATTTATGTAGAATTGTAGTATTATATTATAGAGAAAAAGGAAATTTGAAATGTTAGAAAATTACATAAAACCAATAAAAATAGGAAATATTGAAATAAAAAATAATGTATTTTTAGCTCCAATGGCTGGTGTTACAGATATACCATTTAGAAAAATATGTAGAAAATTTAATCCTGGACTTACATATACTGAAATGGCAAGCACAAAAGCTATGGAGTTTAATAGTGATAAAACAGAAAAAATACTACAGATAATGGAAGATGAAAGACCATCTATTGTTCAAATATTTGGAAATGATAAAGAAGTAATAAAAAACACAATAGAAAAATTAAATAATGATGATACAATAGATATTATAGATATAAATATGGGATGCCCTGCTCCTAAACTAGTAAAAAATGGTGATGGAGCTGGTTTACTTTTAGATTTAAAAAAAGTTGAAGAAATTATTAAGATGGCAACATCAGTATCTAAAAAACCAATAACTGTAAAAACTAGAAAAGGCTTTAATGATAATATAATTACCGCTGTTGAAGTGGCTAAAATATGTGAAAAATATGGGGTTTCTATGATAACTATCCATGGAAGAACACGTGAAGAATATTATAGTGGTAAAGCAGATTTAGATATTATAAAAAAAGTTAAAGAAGAAGTAAAGATTCCTGTAATTGGAAATGGAGATATAGTAGATTTAGAGAGTGCTAAGAGAATGTTTGAATATACAGGATGTGACGGAATAATGATTGCAAGAGGTGCACAAGGTAATCCATGGATATTTAAAAGTATATTAGATTCTAAAGAATATACTCCAACTTTAAAAGAAAGATTAGATATAATTTTAGAACATATAAATTATGCATATGAAAATGAAGTAAATAAAAAACAAGCTGTATTAAAGATGAGAAAGCATATTGCTTGGTATTTGAAAGGACTTCCTAATAGTTCATATGTTAAAGATAAAATAAACAAAGAAGAAAATATTGAAAGTGTAATTAATATGCTTAAACAATATTTTAAGGAGTTGGAAATTTCTAGTGATAAGTAAAAATAGTAAGCAAATAATACTATCTAATATGCCAAATAAAGAAGAAAGAATGAAAGTATCTAATATAATAGATAAAGCAAATAAATGTGATGCTCTTTCAAAAATAACTAGTACAACATTTTTAGATTTAAATGAAGTAAAAATAATAAAGGCAATATTAAATAGAGAAAACGTAAAATATGAAATATTTTATCCAAATGAATATTGCGAAAAAGCTATTATATATTTTTTGCCAGACTATATGTCAAAAAGTGAAATAAATAATAGTGATTTTATTTCTTGTATAAAGATAAAAGCAAAAGATATGCCAAAATTAAGACATAAAGATTTTATGGGTAGTATTTACTCACTTGGAATAAAAAATGACGTTATAGGGGATATATTTCTCACACAGGAGGGTTGCTATTTACACATATGCAAATCAATAGAGAAATTTATCTTAGATAATCTATTTAAAGTAGCAAATCAAGAAGTAGCTTGTTATGATATAGATATTGATTCAAAAGAGGCAAAGAAGCTTAAAATTGAATATATAACTAAAAGCTATATTATACCATCAAGAAGAATAGATGTATTACTTTCAGAAGTTTATTCTTTAAGTAGAAAAGAAACTAAGGATAAAATAGTATCAGGTGATTTATATATTAACGCTAAAGAATGTATAAATCCATCTGAGGAATTTGAATATAATGATATTGTTTCATTTAGAAAGTGCGGAAAATTAAAAGTTGGTAATGAAATTAGGAAAACTAAGAGTGGTAATATCTGTATAGATATATATAAATATAAGTAAAGGAGATAAAATGAAAGTAGCTTTTTTTACACTTGGATGTAAAGTAAATCAGTATGAAACTGATTTAATGATGAAGAAATTTGTAGATAAAAATTATGAAATTTGTGATTTTAAAGAAAAAGCAGATGTCTATGTTATTAATTCATGTAGTGTAACTAACCTTTCTACTAGAAAAACAAGACAATATTTAAGTAGAGCTAAAAAAATGGGTGGAATAGTTATACTAGCTGGATGCTATGCTCAAGAGATAAATGATGAGAAAGAATTACAAAATGTAGATATAATAATAGGAAATCAAGAAAAAAATGATATAGTTAATATATTAGAAGACTATATTAAAAATAATACCAAAAAAGTATCATATAAAGTAAGTAAAATTGGAAATGTAAAAAGATATATTCAAGATGAGAATTTAAAAAAAGGAAGAGAAATAAGAGAAAGTGTAAAAATCGAAGATGGATGTAATAATTTTTGTTCATATTGTATTATTCCATATGTTAGAGGCAGAGTAAGAAGTAGAAACATAGATGATATTATTTCAGAAGTAAAATCTCTTGTAAAAAGTGGTGTAGGAGAAGTTGTACTTGTTGGAATAGAAATTGCCTCATATGGAAAAGATAATAATGATGAGAATATTAATTTAATTGACGTTATAGAAAAGGTAGCTCAAATCGAAGATTTAAAAAGAATAAGATTAGGTTCATTAGAGCCAAGAATTCTTACAGAAGAAAATATAAAAAGAATGGCAAAAATAAATAAATTGTGTCCACATTTTCATATATCAGTTCAAAGTTTAGATAATAATGTATTAAAAAGAATGAATAGAAAATATACAAGAGAAGATATATTTAAAATAGTAGAGCTAATAAGAAATAATTTTGAAAATCCAGCTTTTACTTGTGATATAATAGTTGGATTTCCGGGTGAAACAAATGAGGAATTTAAAAATACCATTGATGGAGTAAAAAAAGTAGGCTTTTATGAAGTACATGCATTTAAATATTCTAAAAGAAAATGGACTTTAGCTGCAAATATGGAAAATCAAGTAGATGGAAATATTGCTCAAGCAAGAAGTGAAGAATTAATAGCACTTGCAAATAAACAAAAAAGTGAATATATTAAAAACTCTCTAAATAGAAAAACAAATATTTTAGTAGAATCTCAAGATGAAAAGTATGCATATGGATATACACCAAATTATATAATGGCAAAAATAGATAAAAAGGAAAATATAGTAGGTAAAGAAATACAAGTAATTTTACAAGAAATAGACAAAGATTATGTAATAGCAAAGGAAATAGAATAAGAAGCAATTTTTTGCTTCTTTTTCATTTTCGTATTATGTATATATTACTTGAAAAAAAATAAAAAAAGTTATATAATCTGATAGAGGTTAATAGGGGGATAAGATATATGAGAAGATTATTTATACTTATATTTTGTATACTAGGGTTGATTGTTGGTGTAATTATTGGTGAACAAATGACTGGAGCCCTAAGTTGGTTAGGACTTGGCGGTACAATAGGTTTTACAGATCCGTTGGTATTAGATTTAAAAGTAATTGTCTTAACTTTAGGATTTTGGTGCAAAATTAATGTTGGTGGTGTAATTGGACTTGTAATCTTTGCACTTTTATCAAAATGGATAACAGGATGGTTAAGAATATAAAAAATAGCACAATATAAGAAGGAGAAGTAATATGAAATCGATGTCAAAAGAAATAGGAATAGATTTAGGAACATCTTATACTAGAATCAGTGTAAGAGGGAGAGGCTTAGTATTAACTGAGCCTACAGTAGTAGCAATAAATAAAATAACAGGTGAAATATTAGCAGTTGGCAATCAAGCAAAAGAAATGCTTGGAAGAACTCCAGAAAATATAGTTGCGGTAAAGCCTTTAAAAGATGGTATTATTGCAGATTTTGAAGCTACTAGAATGTTGATTCAAAATTTAGTATATAGAGTAATGCCAAGAAGCCTTTTTTATAAGCCAAAGATAGTAATAACTATTCCATCTGCTATAACAGATGTTGAAGAAAGAGCAGTAGAAGGAGTAGGATATAAAGCTGGTGCTAAAGCTGTATACTTAATGGAAGAAGTTATGGCAGGAGCAATAGGTGCTGGGCTTGAAATTGAAAAACCAGAAGGCTGTATGATAGTAGATATAGGTGGCGGTACTTCTGAGATGGCAGTACTATCTTTAGGTGGTGTTGTTATTGAAAACTCTGTTAAAGTTGCAGGAGATAAATTAGATAAAGATATAGTTGAATATATAAGGGCAAAATTTAATGTATTAATAGGTGAAACAGAAGCAGAAGAAATAAAAAAGCAAATTGGTACAGCAAGTGCAGCTATGACTGAAGAAAAAGTAAGTGTTAAGGGAAGAAACTTATCTACTGGTCTTCCAGAAACTGTAACAGTTACTACTTTTGACATCAATCAAGCAATGAAAGATTCACTAGAAATAATTTTAAAAACTATTAAAACAACATTAGAAAAAACACCTCCAGAACTTGCATCTGACGTTATGGGAAAAGGAATAGTGTTATGTGGAGGAGGCTCACATCTTAAAAATATAGATAGATATATATCTGAGCAAACAGGAATACCAGTATTTATTGCTGAATCTGCATCAGAATGTGTTGCTAGAGGACTTTCTCTTGCTTTAGATAATATAGAAGTATTAAAAAAATCAGTTAAAACAAAAAAAGGATAGAATAAATGGATTATAGATATGATTTTTCAAATAATAAAGAAAGAAACAGAAAAAAGATAATTTTTATAGTTATATTTTCTATACTAGTTATAATGTTTGTTGCATTTTTCTTTAGAAATAGTAACAATAAACTTGTATCTTCAATATCAAGTGTGGTATCTTCGCCTATAAATTGGGTATATTCTATTTTTAATAAAACATCTAATGGTATATCTGATTCTTTTACAAATGTAGATGAATTAAGAGCTGAAAATGAAAGATTATCACAGGAAAATGAACAGCTAAAATTAGAGATTTTAGAGTCTCAAAAAATATTAGATGAAAATGCTACATTAAAGCAGATGCTAAATATTCAAAAAGAATATCAGCATTTTAAACTAGTTATGGGAAATATTATATATCGTGAACACGATAATTGGACTCAGACTTTTACAATTAATGTAGGTAAGAATGATGGAATAGAATTAAATCAGACTGTTGTTCATGAAAAAGGACTTGTAGGATATATATCAGGTGTTACAGATAATACTGCTGTTGTTACTACACTTCTTGATCCATCATCTTCTGTTAGTGTTAATATAAGCACAGTAAATGAGCCAGCAGTTGTAAATGGAGATTTAGAATTAAAATCACAAAATAAATTAAAATTAACATATATTCCATTAGATACAGAAATAGCAGTTTCAGATATGCTATATACTTCTGGAATAGGTTTGATGTATCCAAGTTCAATTCCAGTGGGAAAAATTATAAGTATTGTAAATAACAAAAATGATGTAAATAGATATGCTTTAGTTGAACCATCTGTAGATATAAGTAAAATTTCTGAAGTTGCAGTAATAATAAATTAGGTGATAATATGAAGAATATTTTAAAGACATTTTATATTTTAATTTTATTTATATTTTCACTAGTTATTCAATTATTTGTATTTAACAATATAAATCTATTTGGAGTTAAACCAAATATTTTATTTATATCATGTATTGTTATGGGATTATATACTAATATCTATTTAAGTACAATATACTCTTTTACATTAGGAGTAGTTGTTGATTTGCTATTTGGTAGTTTGGGTATGTTTACTATATCTTATACTGCTGTAGGAATGCTTATTGGATTTGTTGGACAAAATTATATAAAGGAAAATTATGTATCAATACTAATTTTAACAGCAATAAGTGTAACACTATTTGAAATTATACAATATGTTCAGACTATGATAAAAATATCTAAATATATAAGTTTCATATTTTTATTTAAAGAATTAATAATAAGTATAATGTTAAATGTTGTATTGGTATTTATATTATGCTTTACATTTGGAAAATTAATGGAATATATAGATAAAAAACAAAACAAATTATATTGGTAGTTGAGAGGGGGCACAAGTTTGGAAAATATTAAAGCAAAATTTCAAAAGCTGTTTGATATTTTAGAAAATAGAGAACTTGTACTCTCTATTATTTTAGTCATAATAGCTTTTGTATTCTTAATTCAACTATTTAATATTCAAATAATAAATGGAGCAACATATAGAGAACAAGCTGAAAATAAAATTGTAAGAACTGAAAGTATTTCTGCTTCCAGAGGAGAAATATACGACAGAAATGGTGTATTACTTGCTACAAATAAACTTACATACAATGTTGAACTTTATAGAACAAAAGTTGATGCAGAAATTACAAATGATTCTATAAGAGATTTGGTAGATATATTAAATTCAAATAATGACAAAATTTATTCGACTTTCCCAGTAAATGAGAATGGAACAGATTTTTCAAATGAATATATAAATGATGAAAATTTAAGAAAAGATTTTTTAAAAAGTATTAACTTAGAAGAAAATGCTACTTTTGATGATGTAATACAATATTATTCAGAACTCTATGCTATAGAAGACTATAGTTATGAAGATAAACTTAAAATAATAAAAGTAAAATATGAAGCTAATTATAGTGGCTATTCATTATTTAATAGTGCTATAATTGCTAAAAATATTTCTAAAAATTCTGTTGCTCAAATAGAGGAAATGAAAAGTAAATTACATGGGATAAATATTGTTTCTGTTCCTCAAAGATACTATTTATCTAACGACTTTGCATGTCATATTTTAGGATATGTAAGTAAGATAGGAAATGCAGAATATAATTCTTTAAAAGATTCTGGCTATACTATTAATAGTGTTATTGGTAAGTCAGGAATAGAAGAATCTATGGAAAAATATTTAAAAGGTGAAAATGGTACTAAAAAGGTAGTAACTGATTCATTAGGAAATGTTACCTCAGAGCTTGTAACTAAAGAGGCTACATCTGGTAATAATGTTACTTTAACTATAGATTATAGAATACAACAAGTTGTTGAAAATGCTTTAAAGACAACATTAAATAATTTACAAAGTGGTGCTTCAACAGGAACTCCTATTCCAGAAGCTCAAGCTGGAAGCTGTGTTGTACTTGATGTTGAAACAGGAGAAGTTCTTGCTATGGCAAGTTATCCTACTTATAATATAAATAATTTTGTTGATGGAATATCTAATGAAGAATGGAATTCAATAAATAATAATTCTCAAAAGCCAATGTTTAATAGAGCTATTTCTGGTACATATTCACCAGGTTCTACATATAAAATGCTTGTAGGAATAGCTGGTCTTGAGTCAAAAGGTATAACTGTAGATGAATATTACACAGATCCAGGTATTTATCCATATTCATATAATCCAAAATGCTGGATATATACAGCACATAATATAACACATGGTAGTATTAATTTATCTGGTGCTATAAAAGGATCTTGTAACTGCTTCTTTTATGAAGTAGGAAGAAGAATAGGAATAGATGCTGTTGTTAATTGGGCTAAAAATTTTGGACTTGGACAAAAAACAGGAATTGAGCTATCTGGTGAAGCAGTAGGAAAAATTGCTGGGGATAATGCTCAAGGATGGTCTTTAGGTGATACACTTTCTGCATCTATTGGTCAGTCTACTAATTTATTTACACCACTACAGCTTTCAAACTATATAGCAACTATTGCAAATGGTGGAACATTAAATAAAATTTCATTAGTAAAAAATGTTGAAAGTAATGTAAAATCAATACCACTTAGTGAAATAGTTGAGTATTCAAAGAACTTTACAGGTGTAGATTTTAATACAAGAGAACTTAATATTAGCAGTGAATATATAAATGCTATTAAAGAGGGAATGTATGCTGTTACAACAGAAACTGGAGGAACTGCTGCAGATATATTTAGAGATAGTAAAGTAGAAGTTGCAGGAAAAACAGGTACAGCTCAAGTGGCAAATGGAGCAAATAACGCAATATTTGTAGGATTTGCACCATATAATAATCCTAAAATTGCTGTTGTTGCAGTAGTAGAACATGGTGAAGAAGGATATTATTTAGCACCTATGGTAAAAGAAATAACTAATGAGTATTTTAATATATATACAAACGATGCTCAAAAGGAAAAAACACAAGAAATAGTTAAAAATAGCATTGTATTTTAAAAAACAACCTTTAAAAGGTTGTTTTTTTACTTTATCACCAAAATTTCACTTTACTATTATGTGAAATTCACCATTTATGATTATTATAATAGCGTAATTATTATTGTTACACACTTTTTTAGAAATTAATTTTATAAAAAAAACTATGCAAAAAAAAAGTGATATGATATAATCATTGTGGGGTGATAATGCTTATGAGCAAATATAATATTTACAAAAATATAAGCCCGAATATATTTAGAGGATATGATATTAGAGCTATATATGGTCAAGATTTAAATGAAGATATTGCATATACAATCGGTCTATCTTTCGGTTCATATATTCAGGAGAAAGGATATGATAAATGTTTAGTAGGACATGATAATAGAAAATCATCTGATCCACTTGCTGATGCCTTAATAGAAGGAATAACAAGTACAGGTGTTAATGTTGTATATTTAGGATTATGTACTACACCAATGTATTATTATGCACAAAAATATTTAAAAATTGATCCTGGTATCATGATTACTGCGTCACATAATCCAAAAGAATATAATGGCTTTAAAGTGGCATTTGACGATTTTGGAAATGCATGTGGACAAATGATACAAGATTTCAGAGTATATACTGAAGAAGGCAATTTTAAATCAGGAAAAGGTAGTATTGAAACATATGATATTAAACAAAACTATCTTGATGGTATAAAGGCTTCTATAAAACTTGGAAACAGAAAAATAAAAGTTGTACTTGATACAGCAAATGGTACAGCTTCAATTATTGCAAAAGAAGTATATAATATGTTTCCAAATATTGAACTTATACCTTTAAATATTGAATCTGATCCAGATTTTCCAAATCATCATCCAGATCCAAGTGTTGAGGCTAATAATCAAATGCTAAAAGATAAAGTCTTAGCAGAAAAAGCAGATTTAGGTGTTGGAATTGATGGTGATGGCGATAGAGTTGGTATAATAGATGAAAATGGAAAAATGATTTTCATTGATTTTTATGCTATCATTATATGGAGAGATATAATGAAAGAGGTAGAAAATAAGAAAGCTCTATTTGATGTTAAATGTACAAAGTCATTAGCTGATGAAGTAGTAAAACTTGGTGGAACACCAGTATGCTACAGAACAGGAAATTCATATATGAAAGCTAAAATGAGAGAAGGAGATTTTGCTTTTGGTTCTGAATTATCTGGTCATGTATTCTTTAGAAATCATAACTGGGATAATATAGATGATGGACTATATGCAGGATTAAGATTAATTGAAATTCTTTCTAAAACAGATAAAAGTGTATCACAGCTTTTAGACGGAGTTGTTAGATATTATGCAAGTCCAGAAATTATAATTAAATCTACTGATGAGGAAAAATTTAATGTAATTGATGGTATAAAGAAATATTGCATTGAAAAAGGATATAAAATTAATGATATAGATGGTGTAAGAGCTGAATTTAATAATGGTTGGGCACTAGTTAGAGCTTCTAACACAGGACCTAATATTACAGCTAGATTTGAAGGTGTAACACCTGAAGATGAAAAAGCAATAGAAGAAGAATTTATGGCACTTATAAAATAAGGAGGAAAAAAAGATGAAAAAAGTTCTATTAATCGGTCAAGATGGAATGCTTGGTGGAGAGCTTTATAATAGATTAAATTTATATAAAGATGAATATGAAGTATATGGAACAACATTACAAACATTAGATATTTGTGATGAAAATGCAGTATTAAATAAAGTTGAAGAAATAAAACCATACTACATTATTAATTGTGCTGCTTATACTAATGTGGATGCTTGTGAGACTAATTATAGCTTAGCAGAAGCAGTAAATGGTATAGCAGTTGGTAATATTGCAAGAAGTGCTAAAAAAGTTGGTGCAACATTTATTCAAATAAGTACAGACTATGTTTTTGATGGAAATCTAGACGTAGATAAGGCTTATACAGAAGATATGAAGCCAAATCCTGTAAGTAGTTATGGAAAAACAAAATTAATGGGAGAAGAAAATGCAAAACTTGCAGAAAAATATTACATTTTAAGAACAGCTTGGCTATATGGTCAAGGTAAAAACTTTGCAAGAACTATGATTGCTGCTTCACAAAAAAGAGATGAAGTTACAGTTGTATGCGACCAACATGGAAGCCCAACTTCTACAACAACTCTTTGTGAAATAATCGAACAAATTATGAAAAAAGAACCAAACTATGGAATATATCACTCAACTAATGAGGGATTTACTACATGGTATGATTTTACAAAAACAATATATGAAATAAAAGGAATTACTACTACTGTAAAACCAATTACATCAGAAGAATATGCTAAAATGAACCCACAATCTAGTAAAAGACCTTTTAATTCAAAATTATCTAAAGAAAAACTACATAGTGTTGGAATATATCCATCAGATTATGTAGACGCATTAAAAGAATATTTAAAGGGGGAATAAATAATGAAAGGAATTATTTTAGCAGGGGGTAGTGGAACAAGACTATATCCAATAACTATAGCAGTATCTAAGCAATTATTACCAGTTTATGATAAGCCAATGATATATTATCCATTATCTACATTAATGTTAGCGGGTATTAAAGAGGTATTAATTATATCTACACCTGTACATTTACCAATGTTTGAATCTTTACTTGGAGATGGAAGTAGTCTAGGAATGAAGATCGAATATAAGGTACAAGAAAAACCAGTTGGACTTGCTGATGCATTTAGAATTGGTGAAGATTTTATAGGAGATGATAGTGTTTGCTTAATTTTAGGAGATAACATGATATATGGACCAGGAGTTGAAAAAATCTTAAAACAAGCAAGTAAATTAAAAGAAGGAGGAATTATCTTTGGATATAAAGTAGCCGATCCTACTTCTTATGGTGTTGTTGAAATTGATAATAAAGGAAATGCTATATCTATAGAGGAAAAACCTAATTTTCCTAAATCTAATTTAGCAGTACCAGGATTATATTTTTATGATAATTCTGTAATAGAAATAGCTAAAAATATACAACCATCTGCAAGAGGAGAACTAGAAATTACAGATGTAAATAGAGTATATATGGAAAGAGGAAAACTTAAAGTTATACCTTTAGGAAATGGATTTGCATGGTTTGATACAGGAACTGCTGATAGATTAAATGATGCGTCAGACTTTGTAAAAGCAATAGAGATAAGACAAGGAATACAAATAGGATGTATTGAAGAAATTGCATATAAAAATAATTGGATTACAGATAATCAATTAATTAGTCTTGCAGAAAAACATGGAAAAACAGACTATGGAAGATACATGTATAAATTATTAGAACATGACTATGACTATTACGAGGATGTTTTAGATTCTGTAGATTATATTCAAAATGAAGGACCAAGAGAAATAGGAAAATAGAATATAGATAGCAAGGAAGGAGCTATTTAAAATGGGAAAATTTAAAAAAATTGAAACATCTATAGATGGTGTATATATAATAGAACCTACTGTTTTTGGAGATGATAGAGGATATTTTATGGAAACTTATAGTGAAGCCGAATTTGCTGAAATTGGTATAACTAATAAGTTTGTACAAGATAATCAATCAAAGTCTAAAAAAGGTGTGTTAAGAGGACTACATTTTCAAAAACAAAATTCACAAGCAAAGCTTGTTAGAGTTTTAAAAGGTGAAGTTTATGACGTAGCTGTAGACTTAAGACCAGGAAGTCCTACATATGGAAAATATGAAGGTGTGCTTCTAACTGAGGAAAATAAAAAGATGTTTATGATTCCTCGAGGATTTGCACATGGATTTTTAGTTGTATCTGATGAAGCTGAATTTGCATATAAATGTGACGATATATATAATCACGAAGCTGAAGGTGGACTTAGATGGGATGATCCAGATGTAAATATTAAATGGCCAATGGAAAATATCAGTAAAGACGAACTTTTAACTTCAGAAAAAGATGGTAAATGGCCTTCTTTAAAAGAATTAAGACAAACTGATTTATTTAAAGATTTAAAATAGGAGGAAATGAAATGAAAAATATTTTAATAACAGGTGGAGCTGGTTTTATAGGTTCTAACTTTGTTAACTTAATGGTAAAAAAATATGGTGACGAATATACATATGTTGTATATGATAAATTAACATATGCAGCAAATATGAAAAATTTAGAGCCTAGTGAAGGAAAATATATATTTGTAAAGGGAGATATTTGTGATTTAGATCAAAATATTGAAACTCTAAAAAAATATAATATTGATGCAGTAGTACATTTTGCAGCTGAATCACATGTAGATAATAGTATAAAAAGACCATTAACATTTACAGAGACTAATGTATTAGGTACACATGCACTACTTGAAGCTTGTAAACAAGTATGGGGAGAAGGCTCAAATAATAAATTTGTACATGTTTCTACTGATGAAGTCTACGGCTCTTTAGGAGATGAAGGATATTTTACAGAAAAATCTCCTATTAAACCTAATAGCCCATATAGTGCTTCTAAAGCAGCTTCTGATTTAATAGCATTTGCTTATGCAGAAACATTTAAAATGAATGTATCTGTAACAAACTGTTCAAATAATTATGGACCAAATCAACATCATGAAAAATTAATACCTCATATGATTTCTATGGCTATGCAAGATAAAGAGCTACCTGTATATGGAGAAGGATTAAATATTCGTGATTGGTTATATGTTGACGATCATTGTGAAGCAATAGATATAATTTTACATAAAGGTAGAAAAGGCGAAAGATATAATATTGGTGGACATAATGAAAAGAGAAACATTGAAATTGTTAAATTAATACTTGAAAGATTAGGAAAACCAGAAAGCCTAATTAAACATGTAGAAGATAGAAAAGGTCATGATTTTAGATATGCTATTGATCCTACTAAGTTAAGAGAAGAATTTGGTTGGGAACCACATACTATGTTTAAAGATGGAATAGTAAAAACTATTGATTGGTATATAGCACATCCAGAATACTTAGAAAAATAATAAAAAAGCACACCATATTTTTTATGGCGTGCTCTTTTATTTTAATCTAATTTTAAGCATAATTTATGCTTTTTCTTATGTTGAAATTTGTTATTATTAATGATATAATAACTTCGTGAAAAAAAGGAGAATTTAAATGGGATTTATAAAAGAAATTATAAAAAATAGAAAAATGATTTTTAGACTTGGAAAAAGTGATTTTAAAAACAGATTTGCTGGTACAAGCTTAGGTGCCTTATGGGGATTTATATCACCATTTGTATTTATGTCTATGTATGTAATTGTCTTTCAATACATTCTTAAGACAAAAAGTGCAGGAAATCATCCTTTTATAGTATGGTATCTTCCTGGCATGTGTATGTGGACATTTTTAAATGATTCTATCATAACAGCAAGTAATTCAATAAGAAGCTATTCTTATCTTGTAAAAAAAGTTATATTCCCAGTTGATATAATACCTGTTATTTCTCTTTCATCATCAAGTATAATAGGAGCCTTTTTATTTTTAATAGCTATTATTGTAGATATGTGTTTTGGATATATGGCTAATTTTTTACAAGTCATATACATGGTAGTAGCGGCAATAATATTTATTATATCAATTACAAGGCTTACATCTGCACTTGCAACATTAATACCAGATATAGTTCAACTTATTAGTGTTTGTATGCAACTTTTCTTTTGGCTTACACCTGTAATTTGGAACTTATCTATGTTAGAAGCTCATCCTGGAATACTAAATGCAGCTAAATGTTTACCATTTACTTATTTAATATCTGGATTTAGGGATGCTTTTATAACAGATTCTAATATAGTTACAGAAGCAAATTGTATGTATACAATTGTATTTTGGGTTGTAACACTATTAATATTCATGTGGGGAAATGCAGTATTTAAAAAATCTAAAAAAGATTTTGCTGACGTATTATAAGATGGAGGAAAATATGCAGGAAAAAAAGGTTGATATATTATTAGCTACATATAATGGAGAAAAATATTTAAAAGAGCAACTTGATTCAATTTTAAATCAAACATATGGTAATTTTAAATTAATTATATCAGATGATTGCTCTAAAGATTCTACTCGTGAGATACTTAGAGAATATGAAAAAAAGGATGATAGAATTGAACTTCATTTTCAAGAAAAGAATTTGGGCTCAAATAAAAATTTCGAATATTTATTATCCAAAGTTACAGCTGAATATTATATGTTCTCTGATCAAGATGATGTTTGGTTACCAAATAAAGTAGAAATTTGTATGAATAAAATACAAGAAGAAGATTCAGATTTAGTTTTTACAGATTTGGAAGTAGTAGACCAAGATTTAAATACAATAAATAAATCATTTAATAAAAAAATGAAAGTTTATAGAAAAGCTAAAAAATATAAAGATTTTAGAATGGAATATTTATATAACTGTGTTACTGGATGTACTATACTTGCCAAAACTAGTATGATTAAAGAATATTTACCTTTGCCTGAAAATAAGGATATATTACATGATTATTGGATAGCTCTTGTAACTTCATTAAAAGGAAGAATAAGTTATGTTGATGTAGCTACTATAAAATATAGACAACATGGTTCAAATCAAGTTGGAACAAAAAGATATACAGAAAAATTTAATGAATTTAATCAAAAAAGAGATTACATTATAGATTTAAAAATAAATAAATTTAAAACCTATTTGAAAAGGTCAGAAATCTTTTCGGACAAGCTAAATAAGTTAAATAGTGAAGCATTAGAGTATTTTGAAAGAGTTAAAAATTGTAATAATATAAATTTTAAAGGTTGGAAAACATATCACGATATATTTAAATATGATTCTATAGGATATTATATATTTTATTTCATTTTTTATAATATACCTTGCATATTTAGATTTGGATATAATATATGGAAATTTATAAAAAACAAATAAGGATGTGTTAGTTAATGAATGATGAAAATGTTATTGTTGTTGAGAATTTAGTTAAAGAGTATAAAATGTTTAACAGCAAAAAAGATAGATTACTTGAAAGTATGGTACCAGGGTATCAAAAACATGATGTGTTTAGGGCAATGAATGATGTTAGCTTTACTGTAAAAAAAGGTGAAGTTCTTGGCGTACTTGGAAAAAATGGTGCTGGTAAATCTACACTTTTAAAGATGATTACAGGCGTTGTTACACCAACAAGTGGTAAATTAGAAGTTAAGGGTAAAATCAGTTCTTTACTTGAACTTGGTGCTGCATTTAATGCAGAACTTACAGGCTATGAAAATATATATCAACATGGTCAAATAATGGGCCTTACAAAAGCAGAAATAAAGGCAAAAGAAAAAGAAATAATAGAATTTGCAGATATAGGCGAACATATTAGCCAACCTGTAAAGACATACTCTTCAGGTATGTTTGCAAGACTGGCTTTTGCTTGTGCTATAAATGTTGATCCAGATATTTTAATTGTTGATGAAGTATTGTCTGTAGGTGATATGGCATTTCAATTAAAATGTTTTAAAAAATTTGAGGAATTTAAAAAGAGAGGAAAAACTATATTATTTGTTACTCATAGCATAACAGATATTTTAAGAAATTGTACTAGAACTATAATAATAGATTCTGGAAATAAAATATTTGATGGTGGAGTAAAAGATGGTGTTGAACTATATAAGAAAATAATAGTAGGACTAAAACCAGGTGATTTGAAAAAACAAACAGCTCTTGAAAAAGAAACAGAAAAAATTGAAGATGATGTAGAACTAAAAGATGAACAATTTAAAATTATAGATGATCCTGAAAATGAAACTTGGAAAGAGCATTTAATTCAAAACGATAAAGTAATAGATTATGGTAATGGTAAAGCTGAAGTTTTTGATTATGGTATTTTTAATGAAAAGGGAGAATATATGTCTTCAATAGAAAATGATAAAGAGGTATATTTAAAATCTAGAATAAGATTTAATGAAGATGTTTTAGATCCTATTTTTACCATGACAATTAAAGACTTTAAAGGACTTGAAATGTGTGGTACAAATACATTAATTGAAAATGTATTAACAGGAAGTTTTAAAAAAGGTGATGTAGTCGAAGTTACATTTAAGCAAATGATAAAACTTGGACCTGGTAAATATACATTATCATTTAGTTGTACACATATTAGTGGTAATGGTGAACTTGAAGTTTTAAATAGAAAATATGATGCATTACTTGTAGAGGTAATTTCAAATAAAGAATGTGTTGGATTTATAAGACTAGATTCTGAAATAACATTTGAAAAAAAATAGTGATAGAAGTGGCTTTTTTAGTGTATTTTTTGTGAAAAATAATAAATTTTGTATTTAGCTATGTTATAATGTATGAGAAACATTATAGCATAACTTTTATTACAATAAAGGGGAGTTGTTTATATGGATGTTTTGTATGAGCTATATGATAAGGATATACAATATGACAATTTATATGGAACTCAAGATGAAAAAGAAATAATAGATTTCATAAATACTCATAAAGATAAGGAAAAATTTAAAGAAGACGTATCTAAAATGTGTAATTCGTCTTTTCAAAATGAATTGTCAATTCGACATATTAATATGATAAATTGGTATCCTTTAGTACAAGGGAAAAAAGTATTAGAAGTACTTGGAAGATTTGGTGCTATAACTGAGTGGCTATTGAGTAAAGATATGGAAGTTACATGTATTGAAACTGTAAAGGAAAGAGCAGAAGCAAACAATGCAAGAAATAACTGCAAAAATCTACAGATTATATGTACTTCGGCTTTAATGGATATTGAGCTTAATGAAAAATATGATTATATTATATTACCTAATGTTATAGAGAATATAAAATCTTTTATGAATGTTAAGGATATATCACCTAAGTCTGCTGTAAAACTTCTTATAACTAAAATTTCTAAATATCTAAATGACGATGGTAAAATATTAATATATACAGATAATAAATTTGCTATTAGAAATTTTGCTGGATATAAATCATCTAGTGAGGAAGTATCATATTCAAATATTACAGGAAGTAATAAGGGAAGCAATAATAGATATTTTTCTAAAAAGGAATTGTGTGATATATTCTCAGAGTTAGGAATTAATGATTATAAGTTTTATTATTTATTACCAGATTGTAAAAATACATCTGTAATATATTCAGATGATTATTTGCCAAGTATTAGCTCATCTAAACTAAAATATAATATTTGTTATAATAAATTTAATACAATTATTTTTAATGAAACAGATGCTATTTTGCAAGTTACAAATAGTGGCTATTTTGATATATTTGCTAATTCATATATGATTGAAATAGCAAAGGAAAAATGTGATATTAATTTTGTTAGTTTTAATAATTTTAGAGAAAATAAGTACCAACTTATTACAACTATGAAAAAAGAGGAAATTGTAAAAATACCAGTAAATGAAAATGAACAATTTCAAATAGCAAATATTAAGAAGAATATTGATTTATTAAAAGAATTGAAAATTAATACTGTTGATACATACGATGATGAATGTATTAAGAGTAAATATACCAATGCTAGAACTTTGGACAAAATAATTGCTGACAAATTACTAAACGAAGGAGAAAAAGAATTTGTTAATGAAATAAAGAAATGGTATGAGTATGTAGATAAAAAGCTAATTAAAGTTGATAACAATGAAAATTTACTTGAAAATAGCATATTTAAAAAATATAATATTGAAATTGAAGATGAAGTAATCCAAAAATTTAATTTTGTAAAAACAGGATTAATTGATATTATCTTTGAAAATGTTTTTGTTATAAATGATGAATATTATGTCTATGATCAAGAGTGGTATGAAGAAAACGTACCATTAGAATATATACTTTATAGAGCAATTCAAAGTCTATATTTTCATAATAAAAAAATACATAATGAATTTGATAAAGAAGAATTATTTAAACTATTTGGCATAGACGAATATATAAAATTATTTGACTTATTAGAACAAAATTGGCAAAATGCTATAATTGATAGAGATGTTTTAAGCTATTTTGAAAGTACATATGAAGCTACAACAACTCTTGAAGAATTAAAAAATACTTGCAATGATGCAGATTTTTATCGCAGAATAATGAATGAACAAGCAAGTCAAATAAAAACACTTACTGAAGAAAATAACAATCTTAAAGTACAATTAAGAGATTTACAAGAAAATGTATTTCAAAAAATGCATAGAAAAATTTTTAGGAGAAAAGATGATTAATTTGGAAAAAGAAAAATTAAAAAGATTATATTATTTTAAAAGAAATAATTATTATATTAATAAAAATTATAAAAAATGGATACAAAAAAACGAGCCTAATGGGGATGAATTAGAAAAGCAAAGAGAAGAAAAATTTGCTAATTCTCCATTAATTAGTGTAGTTATTCCTATGTATAATACTGATGTGGAATATTTTAAGATATTAATTGACTCATTAACTGCACAAACTTATAGTAATATAGAGATTTGTATAGCAGATGGTTCACCTTATGAAAATCCACAAATATTAGATATTATTAATAATGATAATAGAATTATATATAAGCATTTAGAAGAAAATGGTGGAATATCTTTTAACACAAATGAGGCAATAAAAATGGCAAAGGGTGAATATATAGCATTTGTAGATCATGATGATGTATTACCTCTATTTGCTTTTTATGAAGTAGTTAATGCGATTAACCAAAATCCAAATGTTGAATTTATATATTCAGATGAGGATATAATTATTGGAAATAAAAGATGTAATCCAAGCTTTAAACCAGATTTTTCTATTGATACATTAAGAAGTTATAATTATATTTCTCATTTATCTGTTGTAAAAAAAGAGCTACTAAATAGAATAGGTGGTCTTGATAGTGAATTTGATGGAGCGCAAGATTATGAGCTTATATTTAGAATTATAGAAAATACTTCTAATATAGTTCATATTTCAAAAATATTATATCATTGGAGGTTTCATAGAAATTCTACTTCTGCAAATTCTAATTCTAAGACTTATGCATTTGAGTCTGGAAGAAGGGCTATACAGAAACATTTAGAAAGATTAAATATACCAGCAACTGTTACTAGCGAAAAAGAAGTAGGAAGATATAGAGTTAAATATAATATAATATCAGAAGATAAAGTAAGCATATTAATACCTAATAAAGATAATGTAGAAGATTTGAAAAAATGTATAAACTCAATTTTAAAATCTACATATAGTAACTATGAAATAATTGTAATTGAAAATAATAGCACTTCAAAAGAGATTTTTGATTACTATGATGAAATAAATAAAATAGAAAATATTAAGGTAGTAAAGTTAGAGATTAATGAATTTAATTATTCTAAAATAAATAATTATGGCGTAAAATTTGCTGAAGGAAAATACTTATTATTTTTAAATAATGATACAGAAGTGATTGAAAGCGGATGGATTGAAGAAATGTTAGGCTTGGCTCAAAGAGAAGATGTTGGAATAGTTGGAGCTAAATTATTATATCCAGATAATACTGTTCAACATGCAGGAGTTATTATTGGCATGGGCGGAGTAGCAGGACATATTAATAAAGATATTTCATGTGATGACCCTGGTTATTTTTCTAGAGCATCAGTAATTAATAATTATTCTGCTGTAACGGCGGCATGTCTTATGACTAAAAAAGAAATTTTTGAAAAAATAAATGGATTTGACGAAAATTTAAAAGTTGCTTTTAATGATGTAGATTTATGTTTGAAAATAAGAAGTTTAGGATATTTATGTGTATTTACACCATATGCTAAACTATATCATTTTGAATCTAAAACAAGAGGATATGAAGATACTAAAGAAAAAAAAGCAAGATTTGCTGGAGAAATAGAGCTATTTAAAAAGAAATGGAAAGATGTTTTAGATAGTGGTGATCCATGTTTTAATAAAAATTTAAGTTTAAATTCTGCTAAATTTATTATAGATAAAAAGGGTAGAATTAATCATTAATATAAAGGAGTGATAATAAATGAAAAACGATGTTGAAAATAAATTAATTACTGTAATCGTTCCATGTTACAATGTAGAAAAATATATTGAAAAATCGATAGATTCAATTATGTCACAGTCATATAAAAATATAGAAACTATATTAATTGATGATTGTTCTACTGATGGAACTTATGATAAGATAGTAAAATTAAAAGAAAAGTATAATGATAAAATAATAGTTATAAAAAATGAGAAAAATAGTGGAGCAGCATATTCTAGAAATCAGGCTTTAAAAATTGCTAAAGGTGATTACATAGGATTTGTTGATCCAGATGATTATATTGATGAAGATTATTATTTAAAACTATATGAGAGTATACAAAATAATAATGCTTGGATTGCAATTACAGATATATTTTTAGTTGAAGAAAACGGAAATCCAATACTTGGACCAATCAAATGCTATGAAGGTGATAAGTTAAATATAGAATCTGTACTTAATTGTGGTCTAAGTGCATCTCCATGTAACAAGTTGATAAGAGCAGATATAATTAAAAATTATCCGTTTTTAGAAGGAAAAATGAATGAGGATGTTGCCTCTATAATTCCTACTCTTGTTATGTGTAAAGATAATTTATCTTATGCACATGATATAAAATACTATTATGTGCAAAGAAAAAACTCAATGCAAAATTCAGAATTTTCTGAAAAAAGATTTGATATGTTTGAGGCTTTAAACGTTTGTTTAGAAAGAATAAAGAACGAAAAAAACTATAAAAAATATTTAGATATTGTTTTATATCATCAAGTTTTAATGTTGTATACTTGCGTTATAATAGAAATTGATGATGAAGAAAAAAGAAAAGAAATAATAAGTAAATTTATAAAAATGCAAGAACAATATGAATTATATAAGAATCCATATGCCAAAATATATGTAAGATCACAAAGAAAAGTATTAAGATTATATTATTATATGATTATTAAATTATTAAGATTTAAATCTGCTAATTTAATTAATAACGTAATAAAATTAAAAGACTCAATATATGAATTTTGCAGACTTACAAAAAGAGTATATAAAAGAATGATAGGTAAAAATGTTTTAAAATATAATATTGGACTAAAAGATGTTATAAAAGCAGCTAAAAAGCAAAATAAATTACCAGAAAGTGAAGTAAAGATATCTGTAGTAATTCCTAATTATAACTATGCAAATTTTATGTATCAAAGATTATATAGTATTTTAAGTCAGAAAGTAAAATTAAAAGAAATTATAATTCTTGACGATTGTTCAAAAGATAATAGTAGAGAAGTTATAGATAAAATTGTAGATAAAATTTCTAATTATATTTCTATAAAGAAAATATATAATGAACAAAATAGTGGCTCTCCATTTAAACAATGGAAAAAAGGCTTTAAAGAGGCAACAGGAGATTATGTATGGATTGCCGAAGCAGATGACTATTGTTCAAATAAAATGCTTACTAAATTAACAGAAAAAATGAAAGAAAATAAGAATATACAGATTGCATATGTAGATACTGCTTTTATTGATAAATATGGAAATATTATATTAAAAACTATAAAAAATGAAATAGACATAAGACATACAGGTCATTGGGATAGCTCTTTTGTTGAAAATGGAATGTATGAAATTGAAAAATATTGTTTCTTAAATTGTATTATAGCAAATGTATCATCATGTTTAATAAAAAGAGATAATTATGATGATGTGTTTGAAAAAATTTCTTCTTACAGGCAAGCTGGAGACTGGTTATTTTATAATTTAGTTATGAAAAGAGGAGATATTTGCTTTATTGCAGACCCTATAAATTATTATAGAGTTCATGGAAATAACGTAACTAGTCTTACAAAAAAACAAAAACATTTTGATGAAATTGTTAGAATTCATGATGAAAATAGAAAAATAGTAGATTTTACACCATGGCATGAAGAAGAAGTACAAAAGAGATATGAGTTCTTAAAGAAAGTATGGAAATTGTAATTTGTAGCAATAAATATAGCATAAGGAGTAGAAATGAAAAAATTAAATGTAGCTTTTAAAGACATTATATTTTTAATTATTAATCTAATATTAATTCTTTTAATAGGGCTATCTATAGTAAATATTTTTATTTTTAAGGATAATTTACCAATATTATTTAATTATAAAATTGTTATTGGATTTATTTTATTATATATAGGTCTAATAGCTGGTAGCATTATTGCTTTTCAAAAACTAGAGAATAAACTTTCAAAAAAGACTAAAAAAATAGTAAAATTTGTAAGTGCTATTATAGTTTTGGTATTACAAGTAATTATCACTATTTGTATTATTAGAAAAGCTGGATGGGATTACAATGAAATTATGTACTCAGCTTTAGACCTATTAAATGGAAATCCACCTAGTATAGAATATTTTTCTAGATATCCAAACAATTCATTTTTGTTACTGGCAAAAGAATTGCTATTTAGAATATCATACTTATTTAATATAAAAGCGATATTAGTTGTAGATGTTATTTTTAACGTAATAGCTATTGATGTAGCAATAATATATATTTATAAAATTTGTAAAAAATTATTAGGAAATAAATTAGCTTATTTATCATTTTTATTTTCAGTTCCAGTGCTTGGATTTACACCATATATTACAGTACCTTATTCTGATACATTATCTTTAGCTTTTCCTATATTAGTTTTGTATAATTATATTTTATACAAAAAATCTGAAGTAGATAAGGTTAAGTATATAGTTTTAATGGGAGTATTTTCTACTATTGGACTATTAATAAAACCTACAAATATTATAATATTAATTGCTATTTCAATAATTGAAATAATTAATTTGATTCAAAAAGCAATAAATAAAAATAAAGAAACTTTTAGAAAAGAAAATATTAAAAGATATTTACGAAATATATGTATTATAGTAATATTACTATTAGTAATTTATAGTTCATTTAATGCATATAAGAGAATAAGATTTGGTGAAAGCATTACTGGAGAATTAGAAAAGGAAAATGAATTTCCACTTACGCACTTTATGATGATGGGACTTAAACCTACTGACGTAGATGGTAAATATTATGGATACTATTTTGAAGAAGATGTAAATGCTACAGCATCACATATAGGCACTTCTGAAAAAGTTAAATACAATATATCTGAAATAAAAGCTAGACTTAAAAAAATGGGTGTTAGTGGATATTTAAAATTTTTATATGATAAATATACTGTTAGTTCATGTGATGGATCTTTCTTTTATGGAAATGAAGGAACTTTCTTTATTGAGGAGCCATTATTAAATAATAATTTTGCAAAGAATATCCAACAATATATGTATATAGATGGAGATAAGTATTATTCTGTTACTATCCAAATTATGCAATCATATTGGATTATGATTTTGATAGGTATATTAATATGTTGTATAAAAAATATATTTAAAAAATGTGATGAAACTAATTATATATTAAAACTATCAATAATAGGAATTATATTGTTTATTTTACTATTTGAAGGAAGATCTAGATATTTATTTAATTATCTACCTATATTCATAATATTATGTATATATGGTATATATGAACTAATTGCTATTATTAAAAATAGTAATTTTAATAAAGAAAAAATAAAAGATATATATTTAAAAATAAATAAATTTGAAAATAAAGTAAAAGATAGAATTTTAGATAAAAAGAATATAAAAATAATATTTTTAGCTATTGTTGTATTACTAGCTATTGTAGCAAGAGTATTAATGATAAAATATGTATCAGGTGACTATGTAAGTTTTTTGGAAAAATGGTTCGAACAAATAAAAGAACAGGGAGGATTTACTGCATTAAAAAATAATATAGGTGACTATAATGTACCTTATTTAACAATACTTGCAATATTAACTTATCTTCCTATACCATCATTAATTTCTATAAAATTAGTATCAATTATTTTTGATTTTGTTTGTGCCTTTTTTGCAGGATTATTAGTATATGATATTTTAGGTAAAAATGAAAATGCAAAGTTTACATCAATTATTACATTTGCTGTAATGTTGTTTTTACCAACAATATTAATGAATTCAAGCCTATGGGCTCAATGTGATACAATTTACGTATCATTTATATTAATTAGTTTATATTTGATAAGAAAAAATAAAGTAGTTTTATCATTTGTATCCTTAGGTTTGGCTTTTGCATTTAAGCTACAATTTATTTTTATTATGCCTTTATATGTTTTACTTTACTTAAAAGATAAGAATATAAGTTTATTACACTTTTTAATTATTCCTATAGTGAATTTTATTTTGTGTATGCCAGCTATTATTCAAGGTAGAGGGATAATAGATTGCATGACTATATATTTTAGGCAAACAGAAACATACCATATGTTAACATTAAATTACACTAATTTATACAATATTTTTGGAAAATTTTTTGATTATCAATCAGGAGTTTGTATAATTTTTACAATAATAGTATTAGGAATTGTATCAATTTATCTTTTATATAAAAATGTGGATATAAAAAATAACATTATTCCTATTGCATTATTGTATTCAATACTCATCGTATTCTTTTTGCCAAAAATGCATGATAGATATGCATTTTTAGCTGAAATACTAGCAGTTATATATGTTATGATATATAAGAAATCATATTATTTTCCAATTACACTTTTAACGTGTGCTGTATATGGGTATTATTGTTTCTTAGCACCAAATGTTATAAATGGAGATTATATTTCTTTATTCTCAATTGTTGAATTTATTGCTATTGCTAAATTTACATGGGATACATTAAAAGATTTAAAAAATAATAATTATAATATAAAATATATAGAATAATTTAAAAATTCATTTATAGGAGTTGACAGTTATTATGGAAGATAAGAGCAGTAAATTTTATAAAATTACTGGTAAATTAATAGATGTTTTTAAATTATTTTTTGTAGTAATATTTAGTATAATTGTTTTTAAAACTTTTTTTAATAATAATAGAGTAAAAATGTATGATTATAATCCATTGCTACTTATATTGTTAGTAATAGGCTATTTAATTATAGTTCTATTTCTTTATAAAGTTATTACAAGAATTTCTTTTAAACATAAAAAAAGTATAGTTGCCATTATATTTGGAATTACAGTATTATTGCAATTAGTATTTTCATATTTTTTTATGGTAATTCCAAGTTGGGATGTAGGCTTTGTATATGATATTGTTACTAATTTTGATATGTCAATTTCATCTAAGATTACAACCTCATATCTATATCAATATCCTAACAATATAGGTATAACTGTATTATTATCTGTTGTATTTAATTTTTTTAAATTAATAAATATTGATTCTTATACTGTTATAGGTATTGGTTTAAATATATTATTTATAGATTTGGCAATATTATTTTTATATAAAGCAGCAAAAGAATTATTTGGATATAATAGAGCAATATTTGTATTAATCTTGATGTGTACAATGATACCAATCTATACGTATGCACCAATATTTTATACTGATACATTATCAATGCTGTACCCTATATTATTACTGTATTTGTATATTTTATTAAGTAAAAAGAGTAATGAAAATAGCAGTAAAAAAATAAATAAAGAAATTATATTTCTTAGTATTGCTATGGGGATAACAGTAGCTATTGGTATACAAATTAAAGTGACAATCGTTATACTATTTGTTGCGTTAATAATTATAGAATTACTTTTTTTAAAATCTAAATACATTTTTAAAGTAGCTGGAATTGTTGTATCAACAATTTTACTTCTATTATTTGCTAAAAATACTTACTTAAAAAATATAAAAGACCCAATTGTACAATATTTAAATGAATTTCCGTATACTCACTGGGTAATGATGGGATTAAATGATAATCCGGACAATGGCACAATAGGTGGATTTTATGGAAATGATAATATATATACAGATTTATTACCAGACGGAAAAAATGGTAGAAAGGAAGGAAATATAAAAGTTATAAAAGAAAGATTATCGAATTTTATAGCAAAGCATGATTTATTAAGATTTGAGTTATCTAAGATGGTGTACACTTGGGGAGATGGCACATATTATGCACCAGAAAAATTAAGAAGAAGTCCTGTAAGGGAAGGAATTCAACATCAGTTTGTATTACAAAATGGTAAATATTCATATGTATATATGTACTATTCTCAAATTCAGCATATAAGTTTATTAATATTTATGATTATTTCTATGATAATAAATTATAGAAATAGGAAAGAGTTTAATGATATTTTGAAAGATAAAGTTAATCTTATTATTACTTTAAGCATTTTTGGATTACTAATTTTCTTAATTATTTGGGAGACTCGATCTAGATACATTGTAAATTTTATACCTATAATGGTTTTCGCTAAATTTTATGGTATAGATAAATTATATGATTATATATTAATAAAAAGAAAAAAATTATTACCAAAAAGTGATAATATTCAATAAAAAAATATGATATAAAGAAAAATATGTTATAATATATTAGGGAGGGAGATAGGTGAATAAGATAAAAGACTTATTTATAAAATACAAAGAGATAATAAACTACGGTATATTTGGTGTATTAACAACAATAGTAAATTATGTATCTTATATTATATTTACAAGATTATTTAGTGTTGATATGCTTATAAGTAATTTAATAGCTTGGTTTTTATCTGTTGTCTTTGCATTTATAACTAATAAACTTATTGTATTTAATAGTAAAGATTTATCTTTAAAAGTAATTACTAGCGAAGGAGCTAAGTTTATGATGGCTAGAGTCTTTTCATTATTCTTAGATATGGCTATACTATTTGTTATGGCAGATATTATGAAGATGAATGACTTAATTGTTAAAATAATTTCTAACGTTATTGTTATAATAGTAAATTATGTATTGAGCAAATTTTTAATTTTTAAAAATAATAAATAATATAATAAAAAGGGGAGAAATTGACGATGAAAGATAAAAAGATATCTGTTGTAATACCTATGTATTATGAAGAAGAAGTAGCAAGAGAATGTTATACTAGAATGAAAAAAGTTTTAACTGATTTAAAAAATTATGAATATGAAATGATTTTTGTAAATGATGGTAGTAAAGATAAAACATTAGAAATATTAGAAGAAATAGCAAAAGAAGATAAAAATGTAAAAGTTATATCTTTTGCTAGAAACTTCGGACATCAATGTGCTGTAACAGCAGGGTTAAAGTATGTTACAGGTGATGCAGTATGCATAATTGATGCAGATTTACAAGATCCACCAGAATTAATAGGGGACATGCTAAAGAAGTGGGAAGAAGGATATGAAGTAATATATGGAAAAAGAAAGAAAAGAGATGGAGAATCTTTCTTTAAACTATTTACTGCTAAGATGTTTTATAAAACACTAAACTTTTTCTCTGAAGTAGATATTCCAAAAGATACAGGTGACTTTAGATTAGTAGACAGAAAAGTTGTTGATACTATAAATTCAATGCCTGAGCATAATAAATTTTTAAGAGGATTATTTAGCTGGGTTGGATATAAACAATATGCTTTTGAATATGAAAGAAAAGAAAGATTTGCAGGTAAGACAAAATATCCACTTAAGAAAATGTTAAAATTAGCTTCTGATGGAATAATAAGTTTTTCAACTAAACCATTAAAAGTAATTGGATGTTTAGGAATTATTAGTATATTTCTATCATTCTGCATTTTAGTTTATGCTTTAGTAGCATATATATTTAAATTTAATGGACTTACAGCTGGATGGACATCAATTATGGTATGTGTTACTTTCTTTTCTGGTGTACAACTTACATCATTATGGATTTTATCTGAATATATAGGTAGAATATATGATGAAAGTAAAGCCAGACCACAATATATTATTGCAAAAACTATAAATATAGATGAATAATAAAAATTTGGGGTGTATATATGAAAAAAAGGGATTATTTATTATATATTTTAATAGCAATTATATGCATATTAGTAATTTTAATTTTTGCAAAAGAAGTATTATCAATGAAAAGACTTAATCCAGTAGCAGCAAAAGTAGAAGAAAACAAAATTAATATAGATACAAATAATGTTAAAATAGAAGAATTATCAGATTACTCTGTAAGAGCTAATGTGCCAATTTTCATGTATCATTGGATAAAAGATGATACAGGAGACTATGCTTATCCTGAAAATATGGTTAAGCCTGATGAATTGAAAAAGCAAATGGACTATTTACATGAAAATAACTATGATGTTATATTTGTATCAGAACTAAATTCTTTACAACATTATGAAAAGCCAGTTATTTTAACTTTTGATGATGGTTGGGAAGATGTATATAGAATTGCTTTCCCTTATGCTAAAGAGCTAAATATGAAGTTTTGTATGTATATTATAACTGATTTAGTTGGAACACCTGGATATTGTACTATAGAAGAACTAAAAGAAATGAAAGAGAGTGGACTTGTAGAGTTAGACTCACATACATTATCTCATCCATATCTAAATGAGTTATCTGCAGAAGAAGTAGAAAATGAACTTGTTGGTTCTAAGAATTACTTAAAAGAAAATTTAGGTGTTGATTCTAAAGTAATTTGCTATCCATCAGGAAGGCAAAATGCTACAGTGCTTAATATAGTATCTGAAAACTATAATTATGGACTTCTTATGGATGGAGGAGTTTTTAGGTATAATAGTGATTTTTCTAATTTATATTTAATACCAAGAATTTATGCAATGCGTAGTATGACTCTAGATACTTTCATAAATTATTGTGAAACATCACTAGTAAATGTAATTTAAAGGAGAAAAGAATGAAATTTGCAGTTATAGTACTTAATTATAATGACCATGAAAATACAATTAAATACATAAATGTGATAAAAAATTATAATATCATAGATAAAATAGTAATTGTAGATAATAATTCCACATTTAAAGATGAAGTTAAAATTCTAAAAGAGTTAGAAGATGATAAAGTAGAAGTCATTTCTTCAGATAAGAATGGTGGATATGCGTATGGTAATAATATAGGGCTAAAATACTTAGAAAAAATAGATAATTATGATTATGTTGCAATATCTAATCCAGATGTTTTTGTTGATGAAGATACAATAAAAAAATGTATAGAGCATCTTGAAAATAGCAAAAAGGTTGCAATTGTTGCACCTAGAATGTGGTTTACTAGTGGCCCTGCTAGAAGGGCTGCATGGAAAAAGAGAACTCCAATTATTGATATTGCAAATTCAACTAGACTTACTGAATTAGTATTATTTCCTTTTTTTAAGAAGGGCGAATATACAAAAAAAGACTATGAAAATGAAGTATTAAAGGTTGACTGTACAGCTGGTTCATTTTTTATTGCAAAATATGATTCTCTAAAGAAAATAGACTTTTTAGATGAAAATACTTTTCTATTTTATGAAGAAGATATTTTAGGTAGTATGTTAAAAAAAGCAGGACTTGAAATACATTTACTACCACAACTTAAATTTATGCATTATGATAGTCAGACAATTGGAAAATTGATGAACATGTTTAAAAAAATAGACATTTTATTTGATAGTAAAATATATTATCAAAAAAATTATAATAACGCTAACATATTTGTTATAATTATATTGTATATATTAAAATATTGGAGAAAAGTAGAACTTATATTTGAAATTCCAATTAGAAAAATATATCAAAAAATTAAAAAAGTATAGAGGAGAGAAGAAAATGGGAAAAATTTTAGTAACAGGTGGAGCTGGATATATTGGTACACATACTAGTGTTGAACTACTAAATGCTGGTAAAGATATTGTTGTATTAGATAATTTTTCAAACAGTAACCCACAAGCATTAGAAAATGTAAAAAAGATTACAGGCAAAGATTTTAAATTTTATGAAGGAAATATGATAGATAAAAATATTCTAGAAAAAATATTTTCTGAAAATGAAATAGACGCTGTTATAGATTTTGCAGCATATAAAGCAGTAGGTGAATCTGTACAAAAACCAGTTGAATACTATACTAATAACGTTTCAACAGTGCTTGTATTACTTGACGAAATGAAAAAACATAATGTAAAAACTTTAGTTTTTTCATCTTCTGCAACTGTATATGGAGATCCAGAAGTTATTCCAATAACAGAAGAATGTAAAGTTGGAGGTACTACTAATCCTTATGGTACATCAAAATTAATGGTAGAACAAATATTACAAGATTTATATAAATCAGACAATGATTGGAATATTGCAATACTTAGATATTTTAATCCAGTAGGAGCTCATGAAAGTGGTCTTATTGGTGAAGATCCAAAAGGTGTACCTGCAAATCTAATGCCATATATTTCTAAAGTAGCAGCAGGAAAATTAAAAGAATTATCTGTATTTGGAAATGATTATGACACAAAAGATGGAACAGGTGTAAGAGACTATATCCATGTAGTAGATTTAGCTGTTGGACATTTAAAAGCATTAGAAAAATTAAATGCAGATAAAAGAGGAATGCATATATATAATCTTGGAACTGGTACTGGATACAGTGTTCTTGATATGGTTAAAGCATTTGAAACAGCAAATAATATAAAAATACCATATAAAATAGCACCAAGAAGACCAGGAGATATTGCAACATGTTATTCTGATCCTAAAAAAGCTAAAGAAGAATTAGGATTTGAAACTAAGAAAAGTTTAGAAGATATGTGTAGAGATAGCTGGAATTTTGAAAGCAATCATTAGAATGTAACATAAATGTTATGTAAAATATGTAAATAAAGTCAATTTCGTTGACTTTATTTTTTTTATATTATATAATTTTATTATAAGGGTTGTATAGGAGGAGAGATATATGACAGTAGATGAAATAGAAGCACAATTCAATGCTTTACAAAGTGAAGTAAAGGAAATAAAAGAGGAAATAGAGTCAGACGCTCATTTGGACTTTATTAATTCTTTAAAACAATATGTTAATAAATATTAATATAGTATAGGGAGGTAGAAAAATGGCAGAGGGCGAAAAAAGAAATTTAGAAAATGTTGCTGATATTGAAAAAGAGTATAGTGAAGTAAGCGGTGGTGTAGCAGGACAAGATGAAAATAAATACTATCATAATGCAAATAATGTAGAAGAAAAAAGTGAGAATGGTAAACCTGAAATTAACATTAAAGGTGTACTACAAAATGCAGAGGAGCAAATATTTTCTGAATTTATTAGTGCTAATAGCGATATAGAAGCTAAAAGTAAAAGTGAACTTACAGGGGACGCTTTAGCAAAATATGAAGAATTCTTAAAAAGTGAAAGAGTTGGAGAAATATACTCTGAGACTGATGAGAAGATAAAAGGTATAAATAAAAGCAGAAACTACAACTTAAAAGACTTAGGAGAAAGAATAGATGAACTAAGAACTGCTGTAGATCAAAAATTAGAAAGTACTAATAAGGATATTGAAGAAATAGAAAAAAGCACACAAGAAGAAATAGCAAGGTTAAAAGCTGAGAAAGAAAAGGAAATTAGTGCAAAAGAAGCTGAAATTAATGCATTAGATTCAAATGATCCAGAATATTCTGAAAAACTTGCGCAATTAAATAAAGAAAAAGCTACTCTTAGTAATGAGCTTTCAGAATTAAGTAAAGATATAGCAGAAAATAGCGAATATAAAAAATTGCTTGATGGAAATTCAAAATATGTTGATTTACTAAAAGATAAAGAAAAATTACAAGAAATTAGAAAAAATATAGGACCATCTAGAGAAGAACGTCAAACATTAGCAGAGCAAGAAGGAAAAAAAGAATCTGAGGTAGATTATGGACTTTCTAAAGATTTAAGAAAATCTTTAAGTAACCAAAAAGACCTTAGAGAAAAAGCACAAGAAAAAGCTAAAGAGATTTTTGGTGAAGATAGAGTAAAAGATGATTTTGGAATTAATCAAGAAGAAAAAGATAAAAAAGATAAAGATAAAGAGGGAGAAAATTTAGAAGAAAATGCCCCTGAACAAGAACAGCAAGGACAGACTAAAGCACAAGCTGGTCAAATAGATCCAAAAACTCTAGCTGCCATTCAACAAGCTATGAAAAATGCAGGAGTGACACCACAACAAGCAGGAGCAAATGTGGTAGGAGAACAAGTAGCAGGTGAACAAGTCGAAGCTCCCGAACCTACAGGTATGGATTATCTTTCTTCACTTGGATATAATGGTGGAGATGTATTAAATGCTAAAAGTTCTATAGCTTTACTTAGTGCATTTGTAAGTGTTGGAGATAAAAATAAAATTGCTATATTAAGTGATGATCAAGCTAAATCTGTAATTTTTGAAGCTATGAAACAAGCTAATAGCAGAAAAACACCATTAACAGCTATTAAGTTTAATAAAACAAGACGTGAACTTATTAAAATGGCAAATGGACCTATGATGAGAAAAGCTCTTGAAAGTGTTGGTAAGGATGTAGATTATAATAATCTTGAAGATGTAAATAAACAATTTAATAATGTAATGAGAGATTATGACTATATTAGACAACAAAAAGAAAATGAAATTGCTAAATTACCTGATGGCGAAGAAAAAGATAGATTACAAGCTGAACTTGCTGAATATGATAAAAAATATAGCGCTATGAAAGGTGTAAAAGATTTTAGAAATATAACTAATAAAGATTTAGCAAGATTTAGAGATAAAGTTGTTGATAAAGTATCAAGTATTTTTGATAGAAATAAAGTTGATAGGTTAAATCCTCCTTCTGCTAAAGAAATGGAAGCACAAGATTCAAGAAATAATATGTATAATAGAACTAGAACTGTAATTGAACAAAATAAAGAGAAAAATGAATTCCAAGCGAGAAATCAATCTGCAGTAAATTCTCCTGAGGTAGCTGATGAGTCAGAAAAGCAAAGAGCAGAGGCGGAGAAAATAGAAGAAAAGCAAAAAATTCAACAAGCTGATGAAATAGCAAAGAAAGGAGCAGCTCAGCGTGTTGCAAATGAACAAAAAGAAGTAGGAGAATAATAAAAACAAAAGTACATACTAGATGTATGTACTTTTTATATAATTTTGTGATACAATATAAGCGAGGGATGTAATATGAATAAAACAGCTATAATAACAGGTGCTGCCAAAGGAATAGGAAGTGCAATAGCAAAAGATTTTGCATATGCTGGATATAATGTATGTATAAATTATAATACATCAGAAGAAGCAGCAAAAAAACTATGTGAGCAACTTGCTAAAGACGGATGTAGTGTTATAATATATAAAGCTGATGTTACTAATAGAGAAGAAGTAGATAAGATGGTAGACTATGTTATCGGCACTTTTGGAAAAGTAGATGTATTAGTAAATAATGCTGGAATAAGTGAATATAAACTATTTATAGATGTAGATCAAGAAGAAATGCAAAAGATGTTAAATGTTAATATATTAGGTGTCTTTAATACAACACAGTCTGTACTGAAAAAATCTATGATTTCAAGAAAAGATGGAACAATCATAAATATATCTTCAATTTGGGGAATGGTTGGAGCATCATTAGAAGTAGCTTATTCTACAACAAAAGCTGCGATAATTGGCATGAGTAAAGCTTTAGCTAAAGAATTAGCTCCATCAAATATTACAGTAAATGTTGTGGCACCAGGTGCTATATCCACAGATATGCTAGGAGCTTTATCTAAAGATGATTTAGATGTTTTAAAAGAGGAAATACCTCTTGGAAAAATTGGCACTGTAGAAGATGTTGCAGCAGCAGTTAAATTTTTAGCTTCATATGAAGCAAGATATATAACAGGTCAAGTAATAAGTCCAAATGGTGGATTAGTTATATAAAAAGCAAGGAGATATGCTCTCCTTGCTTTAATTATTATTAGAATTATTATTCATTTTTTCCCATTCTTTTAATTTTATTTTATATTCTAATAATTGTGTTAAGTACCTATAATACATATATTGTTGCTCATAATATATCATAGGATTAGCTAAATTATCTAAACCATTAAGTGTTGGATCCATTTGATTATTTTGTTGTATAGGAGACTGCATATTAAAATTATACGGATCGAAAAATGGCTGATTTTTATCCATTTAATCACCTCCTTTAAATTTATGAATAAAATATAAATTAATGTATATAATATTAGTGTAGACTTAAAGTTTACCCCCCTTCTTTAATTTATATAAGTAACTTAAAAATATTGTTATTTTTGAGTTACTTTTTTTATTGCATATATTATTAAAAATAATAAACATGCAAATATAATAAAGTATGAGGAAGAATTATATTTTTTAAGTGATAATACATTTTCACTAATAGTAATATTATTTTTTACATTTAAAATAATAAAGGTAATGATAAAGGATAGAATACCTTGTAAAAATTTAAATTTAATTATATGAAATACTTTTATTTTACTTTTATAAATAAAAGAATATATTTGAAAAATAATTGAAAGTCCACTAAATCCTAAAGCAAAAGATATAAATGAGAGCAATATATTAAAATTAAAAGTAGAATTTAAATATAAAAGTCTACACCCATCTGTTACTTCAAACATACAGGAGAGTATATAAATTATATTTTTTGAAATATTAAACTTTAATAATATTTTTTCTATTATTTTAAATATCATGTTAAAAATTGCAATAAAAGCAAAAATATTTCCAATTACTAAAAAAGAATTTTTAATTGAATCATCTACTATTTCAAATATACTCTTATGTAACTTTTTGATACAATTATTGCTAAAACTATTTGATTTTTCTATATTTTTGTGTATAATATTATGTGTAAAATATATGATACCAATTAATATTGAACTTAGATAATGACTTATACATAGAATAATTCCAATATTTATATTTTTAAAAACACATACACCGATGGTAGATAAAATAAATATTGGATTACAATTATTAGTAAAAGACATAAGAAAATCCACTTGTTTTTTGCTTAAAAAGCCTTCTTGATAATATTTATATGAAATTTTAGCTGCCATAGGGTAGCCACATAGAAAGCCTATTATTATTACACTGATTAGGTAGCTATTTTTCTTAAAAATACTTGTAATATTAGTTATTAATTCACTATTTATTATAATATTTGTAAATATAATGAAAGGAAATAAAGAAGGCAAAACTGATTCTAAAAAGATTTTTATTGTATTACTTATAGTCTTAATATTAGTTTCTTGAAAAGCAAATAAAAATATAAGACCAAATATAAGTATTACAAAGTTAATTGTTCTTTTACTTATTTTAATCATAATAAATACTATGAAAAAGGAGAAAAGATTATGCGTTATAGTAAAGATTTAACTGAATATGAATTACTAGATATGGCAGATGGCGAAAAACTAGAAAGATGGGGAAAATATATATTAATTAGACCAGACCCTCAAATTATTTGGAAAGATAAATCTAATGAAGAATTATGGAAAAAGGCACATGCAAGATATATCCGTAGCTCTACAGGTGGCGGACATTGGGAAAAATTAAAAAAAATGGATGATAGCTGGGCTATAAAATATAAAGATTTAACTTTTAATTTAAAACCTATGGGTTTTAAACATACAGGACTTTTTCCAGAGCAGAGCGTAAATTGGGATTATATGATAGAAAAAATATCTCAAAGAACTAATAATAATTTAAAAACAAAAGTCTTAAACTTGTTTGCCTATACTGGTGGTGCAACTGTTGCTTGTGCATATGCTGGAGCAAGTGTATGCCATGTAGATTCATCACAAGGTATGACAAATTGGGCTAAAGAAAACTTAGCTTCAAGTGGGCTTAAAGATAAACCTGTTAGATTTTTAGTAGATGATGTTGTAAAATTTGTAAAAAGAGAAATTAGACGTGGCAATAAATATGATGCTATAATTATGGACCCACCATCATATGGAAGAGGAAAAAATGGTGAAGTATGGAGCATCGAAAAAAATTTATATGAATTAGTTGAGTTGTGTTCTAATTTATTATCTGATAATCCTTTATTTATGATAATTAATACATATACAGGTGGATTATCTGGTACAATTATTTCAAATGTTGTAAAACATGCTATAAAAGATAAAGAAATTAAAGTTTCATTTGATGAGATAGGATTAAAGCAAAAAGACTCAGAAGAATTTTTACCATGTGGAATAACTACAATTTGTGAATTTTAGTTTAAATATATATATTTACAAATTAGTAAAATTATTATATAATATATATTATAGTTTTGAAGGGGGAAATAAAATGTTATCAAAACCAAACGTTAAAGAAATTATACCTAGAGTTGGAAACAGATATCAATCAGTTTTAGCTTTAGCTAAAAGAGCAAGACAAATTGAGGCAGATAGATTAGTTAAAATTGCTGAATTAAAAGAAAAAAATAAAGATTTAAAAGACGAAGCAAAAGAATTTGTATATGATGCAGTAAATAAAGCAGCAGAAGAAATTGCAGACGGAAAAATATATATAAAAATTAATGGTGAATATACAATAACACCAGAATCAGAAATGGAAAAAGAAATAAGAAAAGCACAAGAAGAAGCAGGAATAAGACCAGAAAGCAAGGAGTAATTTTATGAATATACATATTATAACTATAACTGGAGATATAGCAAGTGGTAAAGGAACTGTTACATCTCTATTAAAAAAAGAGTTGGGATATGAAATTTATAAAAATGGCGAATACGTAAGAAAACTTGCTAAAGAAATGAATATGTCTATTGTAGAGTTTCAAGAAGTATTAAATAATAACGAAGAAATAGATAAACAAGTAGAAAAAAGTGCTCAGCAATATGCAAAGGAACATGATAATTTAATTATTGATGCAAGACTTGGCTTTTATGCTGTGCCACATTCTTTTAAAGTATATTTAAAAGTAGAGTTAGAAGAAGCTGCTAAAAGAGCATATGCTGATGCTTTAAGAAAAGATACAGAGCAATATGAGTCTATTGAAGTAGCTATGAAAGATATAAAATATAGATATGAGCAAGAAAATATGAGATACTTAAAAACATATGGTGTAAAAAGAGATGATATGTCAAATTATGACTTAGTTATCGATACTACAAATAAGACACCTGAGGAAGTGTCTAATATTATATTAGATGAATATAAAAAATGGTTAGAAAATAAAGTTGAAGGTTAGTCTAGACCTTCAATTTTTTTGACTAAAAAAAACATATGTTTTATTATTGACTATAAAATCTAAGTAATATATAATATTAAAGAGGTGTAAAATGATAGCTAAAATTTTAATTAACACATCTGTTAATTCTCTAAATAAAGTGTATGATTATATAGTACCAGAACATTTAATAAATGAAGTAGAAATAGGAAAAAGAGTACATGTAAGTTTTGGACGTGGCAAAAATTTAGAGGAAGGACTAATCGTAAAATTAGAAGATGATGTAGAAAATCCTAAATATAAACTTAAAGAAATAGATAGTATTTTAGATGATATATCATATATAAGTCCAGAGAGATTAAAACTTGCAAAATACATAGCTTATGTATATTTTTGCAATGTATATGATGCAATAAAGTTAATGTTACCACCTGGAACAAAATCTAAAAATAGTAGTAAAAGTTTAGATACAAGAAAAGATAGTCTTGTAACACTTGCAAAATCAAATGAACAAATTATGCAAGATATCGAAACTAATGTAATAAAAAGTGCTAAGCAAATACAACTTTTAACATTTTTAATGTATAATGAATATGTATTAATAAATGATATTATCGATGGATTATCAATATCAAGAAGCGTTATTAATACAGCAGAAAAAAATGGATATATAAAAATAGATAAAGTAGAAAAAGAAGTGGATTTTTTAAAAGATTTAGAAGTAGAGAAATCTTTTCCACTTAAACCTACAGATGAGCAAAAATATATAATTGATAGTATAAGTCAATACATATATGACGAAGAATATAAACAGTGTTTAATTCATGGAGTTACTGGAAGTGGAAAAACAGAAGTATATTTGCAATTAATTGAAAGAGTATTAACTCAAGGTAGAAAAGCAATAGTGCTTGTTCCAGAAATTTCTCTTACATACCAAACAGTGGAAAGATTTGTATCAAGATTTGGAAATGATATAGCAATACTTCATAGTAAAATGACTATTGCAAAAAGAAAAGAAGAATATAAAAGAATAAAATCGGGAAAAGTAAATATAGTAATTGGTGCAAGATCTGCTATTTTTGCTCCTTTAGATAATATAGGCCTTATCATTATTGATGAGGAACATGATACAAGTTACTATTCGCAAACGAAACCTAAATATTCTACCAAAGATATAGCAGCATATATTTGCAAAGAATCGAATGCTGTTTTAGTACTTGGAAGTGCAACTCCAGAAATTAGTACATATAATAAAGCTATAAATGGACAAATAGAATTATTTGAGATGAAAAATAGAGCTGCAAATGCTAAACTGCCTAAAATAGAGCTTATAGATTTAAAAGATGATAGAATAATGGGAAATACATCTAGTATTTCTATTGCTCTTAAAGAGACAATAAAAAATAATATAGAAAATAAAGAACAAACAATGTTATTTTTAAATAAAAGAGGATATAATTCATATCTTACTTGTAAAACTTGTGGCTATGTATTTAATTGTCCTAATTGTGATGTAGCTATGACTTATCATAAGTCAAATAATTTACTGCTTTGCCATTATTGTTCTCATGTAGAAAAAAATATAAAAATATGTCCTAAATGTGGTGGAGAAGACATATCAAGTTATCAATTAGGTACAGAAAAATTGGAAGAAGAACTAAAAGAAGCATTTCCAAATGCGTCAATACTTAGAATGGATGCAGATACAACTGTTGCAAGAGATTCTCAGCAAAAAATACTAGATAAATTTAAAAATGAAAATATAGATATCCTAATAGGAACACAAATGATTAGTAAGGGACATGATATGCCAAATGTAACACTTGTTGGAATAATTGGTACTGATGCGTTACTTGCTATGAATGATTTTTCTTCTTCAGAAAGAGCTTTTTCCAATATATATCAAGTATCTGGAAGGGCTGGTAGAAGTACAAAAGAGGGAAAGGTGCTAATACAAACTAGTGATCCTAGTAATTACATATTAGAAGCTGTAGAAAATAATAGCTATATTGAATTTTTTAACAAAGAAATTGAGTATAGAAAAACTTTTGGATACCCACCATTTATTGATATTTTACTTTTTGAAATTAGTGGTCAAAATTTACAAGATGTAAAAAAAGATGCAGAAAAACTATATGATATATTAAATTTAAATAATCAAAATGAATATAGAGTTTTTTCGCCTAAATCACCATATATTCAAAAATTAAATAATAGATTTAGAATAAATGTAATGATAAAGGCAAGGCTTAATACGAAAATATATAATGATGTATATAGTAAAATAAAAATTTTTAATACTAAAAAACTTAAAAATACATCTTTGTCAATTACAAAAAATCCCATTTTTATATAAGTGTTGTTGAAAAAAGTTTCTAAATGTAATAATATAAATATATTGAAAGGTTGATGAATATGAATATAACATTTTATGGTGCAGCGCAAGGTGTTACTGGATCTTGCCATATGGTAGAAATTGGAAATACCAAATTTTTAGTTGATTGTGGATTGTTTCAAGGTTCACTAACTGATCAAATGTTAAACTATGAAGATTTTCCATTTGACATAAATGAAATAGATTTTGTTATTCTAACACATGCACATATTGATCATAGTGGTAGAATTCCTAAGCTATATAAAGCTGGATATAGAAATCCAATATACTGTACTAGTGCAACAAGAGAACTTTGTAAAATAATGCTACCTGATAGTGGTCATATACAAGAAAAAGAAATTGAATGGGTTAATAGAAAAAGAATGCGTGCTGGTAAAGCACCAAATGATCCAATATATACACAACAAGATGGTATTGATTGTTTAGAAATTTTTAAAGGATTAGAATATGATAATAAAATAAAAATAAATGATAATGTATCTTTTGTATTAAAAGATGCAGGACATATGTTAGGGTCTGCTATTATTGAAGTATATTTAACAGAGGATGATACTGAAAAGAAAGTAGTATTTACAGGAGATTTAGGTAATACAAATTTACCTATAATTAATGATCCTACAACTGTTGAATCTGCTGATGTTCTTGTTATGGAGTCTACTTATGGTGATAGATTACATAGTAGTATAAAGGACCAATCTAGTAAATTTATACAAATAATACTTGATACTATTGAAAGAGGAGGAAATGTAATTATACCTTCATTTGCAGTAGGAAGAACTCAAGATATACTATATGAAATAAATAAATATTTATCTGATGATAAAATTAGGGAAAAACTTGAACATATTCCTGTATATGTAGATAGTCCATTAGCTGTTAATGCAACAAAGATATTTGAATCACAACATGCATATTATGATGATGAGGCATTACAATATTTACTAAAAGGAGATAATCCTTTAGTTTTTGATAATTTACATTTTGTTGAAACAGCTGAAGAATCACAAGCATTAAATACAGATGAAACACCTAAGATTATAATATCTGCTAGTGGTATGTGTGAAGTAGGAAGAATAAAACATCATTTAAAACATAACTTATATAGATCAGAATGTACTATATTATTTGTTGGATATCAAGCAGAAGGAACATTAGGTAAGAAAATATTATCTGGTGAGCCACTTGTAAAAATATTTGGAGAAGAAATTGCAGTAAAAGCTGAAATTAAATCATTAGATGCTTTTTCAGGTCATGCTGATAGAGATGGACTTTTAAACTGGATAGCAGCTATTAAGAAAAAACCTGAACAAATATATTTAGTACATGGTGAAAAAGAAGCACAGCATGTACTAAAGGAATATATAGAACAAGGCTTTAGAATAAAATGTGCAATACCAGCATATCAAGAAGAATATGATATGAATGGAACATTAATTGCTGATGGTAAAAATTCATATAAAGCTACTAGATTTAACATATTAGAATTAATGTCATCATTAAAAGAAGAAGTAGACAATATGACAAATGTAGTAAAGAGAAATTTAAAAAGCGATGTTGCTCCAGAGTATTTACAAAATATTGTAGATAAATTAAAAGAAGTTCAATATGCTATTAATGCAGTTAACGAGGAAGAATAGATGGAAAATAACTAATACTTTTATGTATTAGTTATTTTTTTTACTTTGATTAATATAATTTATTAAAAAGGTGAAAAAATGAAAAAAATTAATATAGTTAATTTGAGTTTTGATAAAAAAACTAAAATTGTTATGCTAATATGTATAATTATAGCAATTTGTATAATAATCTATTCTTTTTATTACATATGTATAGAAAATGGAATAAAGACAAATGTTTTAAATTCGATTGAAAATTTAGCTAATATATGTGAGTATAATATAGAATTTAATGTAAAAGTATATAGCAATAAAAATGAAGATGAATATAAAGTAATAGAAAATTCTAATATATTAGAAAACAGATATAGTTTTTTAATAGATGATGAACTAAACATACAAATAAATAGTAATGAAATAAAAATATCAAAAAAGAATATTGATTATCAATATTTAATAGAAAGAGGAGAATATAAAAACAATAATTTTATTTCTTTTTCTAGTATTATAAATATAATTAAAGGTATAAATAATCAAAGTATTTCTGGAAATATTAAAAAAGTTGAATCAGATGGTAAAATAAAATATAAAATTTGTACGGATGCGGAATATATAAATAAAATTAAATGTATAGAGTTAATTATGTCAGATAATGAAGAAAAAGTAGAAATTATAAATATGTATGATAGTGAAAATAAAGAAAAATATGTAATAACTATAAATAATTTTATACTAAAAAAATAACTATTAAATATATTTGACTAAAAAAGTATAATAGTGTATAATAAAGGAGGTAAAGTATATTTGAAAATAAGATTAGGCGACATTTTTTATGCAAATCTAAATCCTACTATTGGATGTGAGCAGGATGGAATAAGACCCGTTCTTGTTGTACAGAACAATAAAGGAAATAGATTTAGCCCAACTATTGTTATTATACCAATTACCTCAAATATTAATAAAACTAGTCTACCCACACATGTGGTTTTAGAAAATACTAAAGGACTAGAAAAAAAGTCTGTAGCACTTGTAGAGCAGATTCGAACACTAGACAAAAAGCGACTTATACGAAAAATAGCACAAATTGAAGAAAGTGATTTAGAAAATGTAAAACAAGCTATAAAGGATAATTTAAATATAAGAGGAATGATTGATATATTTTAACATAGTTTTATTTATTATATACGGGAGGATAAAATGGATAATAATAAACCCTTAAATGTACGATTAAGATCAAGTGCACAAAAGAAAAAATCAAGTAGTATAAAAAAAGTAAATAAAAAAGAAATTAATAAAGCAAACAATAATGATAGCAATAAAAAGAATCCAAAAAAGAAAAATAAGAAACTAGGATGGAAAATCTTTAGAGTTTTTCTATTTGTTTTCTTAGCATTAGGAATAGTAGGTACAGGTGTTGTTTTAGGTGTTATATCTGGAATTGTTGATGATACAGATAGTATAAGCCTAGACGAATTAGAATTATTGCCACAAACATCTTTTGTATATGATCAAGATGGAAACGAAATTGCATCTTTATATGATAGTCAAAACAGAATTATGGTTAAATATGATAATATACCACAACATACTGTAGATGCTGTTGTAGCAATAGAAGATGAAAGATTTTTTTCACATCATGGAATAGATATTAAAAGAACTCTTGCCGCTATTGTAACATATGTAGCTAATCGTGGAGAATCATCATATGGTGGTAGTACATTAACGCAACAACTTGTTAAAAATATAACTGATGATGATAAAAGAACATGGCAAAGAAAGATAAGAGAATGGTATAGAGCTATATCATTGGAAAACAAGCTAAATAAAGACCAAATATTTGAATCATATGTAAATACTATATATTATGGTGACGGAGCATATGGTATTGAAGTTGCGTCAAACCATTTCTTCGGTAAGTCAGTTAGTGAATTAAATCTTCCTGAATCAGCTGCAATAGCTGCTATGATTCAATCACCTGAGATTACAAATCCATATAAAAGTGATGAAGCAAAACAACAGTTATTAGAAAGAAAAGATTTGGTACTTTCAAAGATGTTACAATTAGGTAAAATTACTCAAGAAGAATATGATGAAGCAAAGTCATATGAACTTGAATTTAAAAAGAATGATGTAACTTCAGAAAGTACACAAACATATTTTGTTGATGCAGTTGTAGAAGCTGTAATTTCCGACTTAATGGAACAAAAAAATGTATCTAGAGGTATTGCAATGAAAATGATTTATACTGATGGATATAAAATATATTCTACAGAAGATCAAGGTGTACAAAAAGCTATAGATGATGCTTTCGCAAATCCTGGTATCTTCTACTATGACACATACAAAGATAAAGGATATATGCAAGGTTCTATGGTAGTTATGGATCAAAAGACAGGTGAAGTTAAAGGCTTAATTGGTGGTGCTTATGAAAAAGATGGAGCATTGACATTAAATAGAGCTACACAAACATATAGACAGCCTGGATCTTGTATGAAACCATTTGGTGCTTATGGTCCTGCATTTGAACAAGGATTATTATCTCCTGGTGCTGGACTTGATGATACACAATTTTCTATTGGAAACTGGACACCTAAAAACTGGTATGGCGGATACAATGGATATGTAACAGTAAGAGAAGCAATTTACGACTCTAAAAATATTCCTGCTTGTAGAGCTAACATGTTAGTAGAAAGCGCAACAGGAAGTCAAGATTTTGCATTAAACTTTGCTAGAAATTGTGGACTTGATACTTTAAGTGCAGAAAACTCAGATAATAATATACCAGCACTTGCTCTTGGTGGTAATAGTGGTGTTACAGTATTACAACTTGCAAATGCTTATGCAACAATTGCAAATAATGGTTACCATGTAAATCCAAAATTATATACTAAAGTTTTAGATAGAAATGGTGAAATAGTATTAGATAATACAGCAGTTGAGCCAAAACAAGTTATGAGTGATTCTACTGCATTTATGCTTACAAGTTGTCTTGCAAGTGTTGTTGAAACACCAGGTGGTACTGCATATGGTGCTGTTAGTATTAATAATGGTGCTGTTCAATGTGCAGGTAAAACTGGTAATACAGATGATGATAAAGATAGATGGTTCTGTGGATTTACACCATATTATACAATAGCTTGTTGGACTGGATATGATAATCCAACTCCAATAGAAAGAGGATATCCTTATCCATCAACAATGTTATTTAACACTGTTATGAATTCAATATGTTCAGGAAAAGATTCTGCTAGATTCCCAGATGCTCCTTCTTCTGTAACAAGAGTAGAGCTATGTAGAGATTCAGGAAAAATAGCAACAGATGCTTGTAAATCTGACCCAAGAGGTTCAAGAGTTTTATCTGATTATGTAGCGGTATCTAGTATTCCTAAGGATGAATGTACTGTTCATAAATTTGTAAATGTATGTGCTCGTTCAGGAAAATTAGCTTCACCAAGCTGTACAAAAGTTGTAAAAAGAGCATGTATAACTAGACCTTATCAACCATCAAGAGGTGCTTATCCAGCTGACTGGGGATTTATGGCACCTACAGAGACATGTACTTCTTGTAGAAGTGGTGGAAACGTTTCTGTATACAAAAATGGTGTTCTTCAATAAAAAATAATATTAAGTAGCTGCAAATTACACTATTATGTTGAATTTACAGCTACTTTTTCTTACTAATATTGAAGATGTGAATTTTTAGTGAAAAAGGAATATATATGTTGAAAAATGAGATGTTATCTGATAAAATTAATATTGACATTTAAAAGAGAGGGTAAAAAATGAAAAAATTCTTAAAAAAACTAGCTAAAATATTAGCTGTTACAGTTTTTGAAATTGTATATATTTTAGGATTAGGTATATATTTAATCTATTATACAAATCTATTTACAACTACAAGAGATATGATTGTAACAACTGCTATGACAACTATGAGGCATCAATATTTTGCTACTTGGTTTTTAAGTGATGAGAAAATTAATGAAATTTTAACTGCTAATAGAGTAATTAATAGCACAGAAGAACAAAGTTTAACAGATGTTGAAATAGCAAAGAAAGATAAAGATAATTCTGGCTCAAAAGAAGGAATTGAGTTAGTTAATGTAAGTACTGATACTTTCAAAGCATATCTTTTAATAATTGATGATCCTTCAAGAGTAGAGTTAGTTACTTCTCCAGATGTTGGTATTGTTGGTTCAACAACTTCACAAATTGTTGAATATTACAATGCTATTGGGGGAATAAATGCAGGTGGCCTTGCTGATGATGCTGCTGGAACTGGTGGAGAGCCAGATGGACTTGTTATAGTTAATGGTGAATATTATGGTAATGTGGATCCATATGCATATTATAGTATGTGTGGCTTTACACAAGATAATGTATTATATGTATCTGATTCTATTTCTAAAGCATCTATAGACCAACTTAACCTTAGATGTGGTGTATCTTTTGGACCAGTACTTATTGTTAATGGTATGCCAAGAATAGGTGGTAATGGTGGCGGTTGGGGATTTAACCCACGTACATGTATAGGACAAAGACAGGATGGAACTGTACTATTTTTAGTTATTGATGGAAGACAAAAAGGTAGTTTTGGTGCAACACTAAAAAATGCACAAGATATACTACTAAATTATGGAGCATATAATGCATTTAACCTTGATGGTGGTGCGTCAACAACAATGGTATTTGACTCAGCAGTAATTAATAATCCTAGTGATTTAGCAGGTGAACGTTATGTTCCTACAGCTTTTATAATTAAATAATTATTGATATGAGAAAAGGGGAAAAAGAATGAAAAAGGTTTTTATAACTTTAATAGTTTGCATTGCAGTAGGAACAGGACTTACATTTGGAATTTTAGGTGCAGTAAATAGGTATTTATATAAAATTAGTCAATCAAGCTATCTAGAAATAAATACATACAGAACAAGTAATCAAGCTGAAATAAAAAGTACTGATATGATATCTGTTCCAGATAATGCAGATTTATTACAATTTGCGTATAATAATAAATATTATGCATATTTAGAAGACGGAAGCATACATATATATACAACAGAAGATAAGAAAGAATATGATATTGTAACAGAAGAAAATCCAATTTGCTATTATTATATGTTATATGATAAAAATTTAATTGTATATTTCATTGAAGATACTTATGGCTCAAACACAACTTTAACAATAAAATCATATGAAATAACAACTAAAAAGAAGACAGTTTTTGATGATAATGATATATATGTTAGCAATTTTAAAAGAGTAAAGGATATAACATTCTCACCACTTGTTAATATATTCTATGTAAATATTGTAACAGGAAACACAAATTCAATTTATAGAATAGACTTATTTAATTCTATATCTAGAGTAAAATCTGGAAGTATATATGACAAAATTAGAATGTTCCAACACAATGATAGATTATATTATGAAGATACAGCTGGTGGAGTATATTCATCTTATGGTGGTTCTGTAAATTCAATGTTTAATTATACAGATTTAGAGCTTATTGGTATTGATTCAAAACTCGCAAGTAAAGATGATTACGAAAAATTATACTTATTAGATACTAAGACTAATGATAGAGTATATGTAGTAGCAGGTGGTGAATTAATAGATACTATTATGCTAAGTGATACTGATGTAGTAGCTTCATATAACGAGTATAATGATGTTTATTTAATATATCCAACATATATTTTAAATTTAACTGGTAAAAACCCATATAAGAGAGTTGCAAAACTTTCAAAATATGTAAGTTTTGAAGCTATTAAAGGCGATACAGTATATTTAAGAACATCTAATAATAAAATTATAACAACAACATTATTAAAGAATGATTAAAGAAAGGTAGAATTATGGAAAAGACAAAGAAACTATATATTATAACAGCTATATTACTAATAGTATCAATAGCATATATCATTTTAGTTAAGACTGTAGATGTGCAATCTATAGGACCTGTAAATCCAGAAACAGGTATAAAATCTGAGGTAGGTTTTGCTACAGTAAATAATTCTTTTAAAGATTTAGTAGGAGAAAGCGATACTTGGTATAAAATTACTAAATACTCTGGCTATGTTGCGTTATTACTTGCAGCTGGATATGGTGTATATGGATTTTTACAATTATTAAAAAATAAAAGTATATTTAAAGTAGATAAAAGAATATTAGCTCTTGGAGCATTTTATGTAGTTGTAATTGCAATATATGTTTTATTTGAAATATTTATTGTAAATTATAGACCTGTACTTGAGGAAAGTGGAGAATTAGAAGCATCATTTCCATCATCACATACAGTTCTTGCAATATGTGTATGTGGAAGTTCGATGATGGTAAGTAAATATTTTGTAAAAAATAAAAAAGTAAAATTTGTAATGGATGCTTTTGCAGGAATACTTTTAGTTGTAACACTTGGAGGAAGATTAATTTCTGGTGTTCATTGGCTAAGTGATATTATTGGCGGAATAATAATATCTGCATGTTTACTAACAGCATTCTCTGCAGTAATAAATACTATAGATTATAAAGAGAAAGAATAAATTGAAATAAAAAATAATAAAGAACTATAAAGCTCTTTATTATTTTTTTCTTTTTGTATATAATTTTAATAGAGGTATTTATATGATAATATATGAAGAAGTAAAGAAAAATACGATTGTATCAATTTTTTCTAAGCAGAAAGATATATTAGATGAAGTAGTAGATAAATTAGAAAATGATGAATTTAATGTAAAAAAATATGATGATATAGAAAAACTAAAAGAAAGTATAATAGAAAAAAAAGCAAGAATAATTGTATTTTTAGATTATGATTTAGAAAACATTAAACATATTAAAGAATTAGATAACACATTAATGATAATTTTATATGTAGAAACTGTAACTAAAGCTATATATAAAGAAGTAAAGAAACTAGATATACAAAATGTAGTAGATTTAGATAGATTAGATGATGAAATTATGTATTCATTAAGAATTATTTCTCAAGAAGAAAATATAGATTTTGAGAAATTTAAACTTGATATAGTAGGAAATCTAGTAGAAACTATTTCACATCAAATACAAGCTAATTTACTACTGATAGGTGCAAGTTTAGATGTAATAAAGATGCTTACATATGATGATAAAATTTCTAATAATTCTGAAAAGAAAGATGTAATGGAAAATTTATATAGTAAGAATAACACATCATTACAAAAAGCAAATATGCTTTTACAACTTATGTCAGATGCTACAAATATTTCTAGTGAGTCTATTATGAAGTATGACGACATATTAGACATTATAAAATTAATATTAGATGAATTTATAAAAGAAAATAATGCAAATCTTGTTGTTACTAAAAAAATTAAAGAGGCAACGTATATATGTGGCCCATTAAATGATGTTATTTTTATAATATGCAAATTAATAAAAATACTGGTTGAAATGAATATAAATAAGATTGAATTAGTAATAAGAGAAGATGAATTTAATTGGTATTTTGAAATAAAAAATCAAGAATATGTAATTGAGCGAGAAAAAATAAATACAATTATCAAATATATTACATATGTTAAAAATGTAAAATCTAAAATTATAGACAAAAAGATAATAATTGAAATAAAAAAAGTTAGATAAAATAGATTCTGAAAATTAACTCAGAATCTATTTTTATTTTACATAATATTTTAATCAAAATATTACAAAAGTATTGCAAACTTAAATACTCTGTGCTATAATATCTATGTATCGAAAAATTTCATAGAAAAGGCAAACTTGCCTATGCAGTTGATAGCGATGATTATTTGCTATAAAGTTTACGTAAATTGCATGACAAAATGCCGAAAAAAGCAGCTCTGATTTCGATCAATAATATTATTATGAAAGGATGGATGGTTATGGGAAAAGAATATACCATGACAAGAAGAGCGTTATCTAACATTTGTACTGGTCTTGGTACAATAGGAATTTATCTATTATTTAAAAATTTCTGGATAACTGCTCTAATGCTAGCCGCATTTTCTTACGTCTTTGTTGTTTTATTTGCAAGATACAAGTACACTGTAAGGTATAAAGCCCTTTTAGTTGTATTAGTGCTAGTACTATTTGGTTTATTAATGTTTTTCTGCTCTCCTAAAAAAGAGTACAATAACAACAATAATGAACCTGGTATCGTACAGCAAGAACCAACAGACGAGGACAAGGCGGATGATGATGCACAAGACCAAACTGACGATCAAACCGTCAATGTAGGCACAACTGGACACTCAGGAGGTAAAAATTGGACACACGACTCACTTCCAGATAAGATGGAAGGTACATTCTCAAATGTAGGTGGAGTTTCTTCTAACGATACTGGCGTAACAAAGCCACAAAGTAAAGTTGAGGGAAGTACAAACACCAAATTTGAGGATAAGACTCAAGCTAGTGATGACGAACTAAAGGCAGCCGATGAAGCTAAGAAAAATGGCGACAAGATGACTGACCTTAACGAGGGCGTTATTGCTGGAACCAACACGAAACCTCAGCCAAGCACCGAACCCGAAAAACCAAAGGACGAATCTACTAGAGTTGATCCTAGTAAAGAGAAAGTTGAGGAAGTAACGCAAACTCAACCGGAACAGAAAAAGGAAGAAATTCCTATACAGGATCAAGTTCAAAACCTAGATGATGATGCCTTAGCAAATCTTGACAAACAAACATCAAAGGAGGATGGTTCTCAAGGTGGTAAGAAAGAGGAAGACAACACTGTGACTACTACTAAACCTGAAGAGAATAAGGGGGAGCAAGAAAAGGACAATCAAGAACTTCAGGAAGACAAAAACACTCAAACTGACGACAATACAACTAGCAAGCCAGAAGTCGAGGAAAGTAAGCCTAGCGAGAGCACACCAAGTGATACAGTGACTGAACCTAAAGAACCTGAAAAGGTTGAGCCTGTAAAGACTCCAGTTACAATAACTTCGCTTGATGGTGATAGTGCTTATGCCGGAGACACTTTACAATTTAGAACAACTGGCGATGTAAAGAGTGTTGAGGGGTTGGATGGTTTAAAGTACTCTTTTGTTGATGGAGTATTGACTGTATATACAAACCCTGGAGAAGCTACTGTTATATCTCCACAAGTTGTAGGAGCAGATGGTACTAGCACAGCTACAACATCTGTAACAATAAGCGTTATAAATGCAGCTTCCTAAGCTAGAGATGCAAAGAAGATTGCATACGCTTTGTTAATATAATGTCGGAATCAACTACCAAGAGAATCTTATTGACATGGATATTTCTTGTGTAATGCTAATTTGGTATTTCGTATATCGATAAAAAAGTGGTTTGAATTATACTTAATAGTATAATATAATATTGTCGATATATGACGTTTCCTATGCTACACCTATAATAATTTAAGGTGAAAATATTTTGTTAGCGACTTAAGTACGCAAAACAAGACATACAGACACGTCATTAAAAATGACTAGCACTGTGTGTAAAAAAGATAGGTATATGGATTTGTTCTAAAAACTTGCACAAGAGAATTTCATTAAAATGAGATTCTTTTTTTTGCCCAAAAAAATAGATATACCATAAGTATATCTATTTTAAAAATGCTATTGTCACACCATAGCTTCCTTCATAGTATCCACCAAGTCTATGTTCTTTCACATATGGGGAATTATCTAAATATTTATGTACTTCACGTCTTAAAATACCACCATTTTTTCCATGTATTATTTTAATTATCTTCACATTATTGCATATCGCATTATCTATGAATTTTTCTAAATTTTCTAATGCTTCATCAACTGTTTGATGTCTTATCATAATTTCATCTATTGGTGGAGAAGACAAGTTTAGCTTTACAGTAAATTTATTATTATTAATATTATCATCACTACTTTTTTCTATATTTTCAATTCTAGATTTTACATATTTATCGTTTGCTAGAATTGTTATATATTGATTATTGATAGCTGTAATATATCCTTTTATATTTTGGTTTTTTATTTTTACAAATTCACCAATTTTATACATATTACCCTCCTAGATAACGAGAATAATTATATCACATATACAGTTCAAATTAAATAATTTTTTAGTAAATTCTTTTATTTGGGAGTATTTAAAATTATAAATATATATTGAATATGGACATTTTTTTTGATATAATTTATAAGCAAACAGAAAGGAATTTGTATGGCAAATAAAGAAAATATAAGAAATTTTAGTATTATAGCACATATTGATCATGGAAAGTCAACACTTGCTGATAGATTATTACAACTTACAGGCTCTGTTGATGATAGAAAAATGCAAGAACAGCTATTAGATAATATGGATATTGAAAGAGAAAGAGGAATAACTATTAAATCTCAAGCTGTTAGAATGAAATATGTTGCAAAGGATAATAAAGAATATATATTGAATCTTATTGATACACCAGGACATGTAGATTTTAATTATGAAGTATCTCGTAGTTTAGCTGCATGTGAAGGAGCGGTATTAGTAGTAGATGCAGCTCAAGGAGTTGAAGCACAAACACTTGCTAATGTATATTTAGCATTAGATAATGACTTAGAAATATTACCAGTTATTAATAAGATTGACTTGCCTAATGCAAGAATAGATGAGGTAAAAAAAGAGATTGAAGAATTAATTGGTCTTGATACTGACGGAATACCTTGTATATCTGCAAAAACTGGTTTAAATGTTGAAGAAGTATTAGAACAAATAGTAAAGAAAATTCCTGCTCCTGAAGGAGATGAAAATGCACCTACAAAATGTCTAATTTTTGATTCAATCTATGATAACTATGAAGGTGCTATTGCATTTGTAAGAGTAATGGATGGAACAGTAAGACGTGGAGATAAAATTATTACTATGTCTAATAATAAAGAATATGATGTAGTAAATATTGGATATTTTAAACCAGGTGGATATGTAAAAGCAGATGAGCTTAGTGCTGGAGAAGTTGGATTTATTGCTGCAAGTATAAAAAATCTTTCAGATATTCGTGTAGGTGATACTATTACAACTGTAAATAATAAAGCAGAAGAAGCATTATTAGGATATAAAGAAGTAAAATCTATGGTATATTCTGGTATATTTCCAGCTGACGGCTCAGACTATGAAGAATTAAAGGAAGCTATTAATAAATTAAAGTTAAATGATGCTTCACTTCAATATGAACTTGAATCATCATCTGCTTTAGGACACGGATTTAGATGTGGCTTTTTAGGTCTTTTACATATGGAAATAATAGTTGAAAGACTAGAAAGAGAATATAATTTAGATATAATTACTACAGCACCTTCTGTTATATATAAAGTATATAAAACTAATGGTGAAGTTATAGAATTATATAATCCTTCAGATTTGCCTTCACCACAAGAAATTAGTTATATAGAAGAACCAATAGCATATACAGAAATAATTACTCCAAAAGAATATGTTGGAAATGTAATGGAGCTATGCCAGCAAAGACGAGGAGAATTTATCAATATGAGATATATTGATGAAAAACGTGTAATGCTAGAATATAATATGCCATTAAATGAAATAATATATGATTTCTTTAATAGTTTAAAATCTAGAACTAGAGGATATGCTTCTTTTGATTATGATGTAAGAAATTATAAAAAATCTAATTTAGTTAAATTGGATATTCTTTTAAATGGACAAATTGTTGATGCTTTATCATTTATTGTTAATAGACAAAACGCTGAAACAAGAGGAAGAAAAATGACTGAAAAGCTAAAAGAAATTATACCAAGACAATTATTTGAAGTGCCAATACAGGCAGCTATAGGTGGTAAAGTAATTGCACGTGAAACAGTTAAAGCAATGAGAAAAGATGTACTTGCCAAATGTTATGGTGGTGATATTACAAGAAAGAAAAAACTACTTGAAAAGCAAAAAGAAGGTAAAAAGAGAATGAGAAGAGTAGGAAATGTAGAGTTGCCACAAGATGCATTTATAACTGTATTAAAGATTGATGAATAAATAGGGTATTTTTTGAAAAATACTCTATTTTTTATGTAAAATGTGTTGAAAAAAGTTTTTTTTTGTTATACAATTTTTTTGAAGAGGTTGTATTATGAAATTAAAAATAAGGATATTTTTGTGTTTGTTAAGTATAATTCTGCTTAGCTCTAGTTTGTCAGCTAATGCAGTCGAAATAGATGAAGGCTACCAAGGAGGAAGTGGTGGCATAGATTTTGAGTCTGGTGGTGATACTCAGTCATCAGGCGAATATGATTATATTGTTGATGTTACAGGATTATATATTATACAATATTTTGGTACAGATGAAGTAGTACATATTCCAGATAAATTGAACGGAAGAAAAGTTATTGGATTATATACTGAAGCATTTGCTGCATCACCTACTGTAAAAAAGATTGTTATACCTGATTCTGTTACAATGATTTTTGATGATACTTTTGTAAATTGTAAAAGTTTAACTGAAATTGAAGTTGACCCAAATAATAGTGTTTATGCTTCTGATGACGGACTATTATATAGTAAAGATTATGAATATTTAGTAAGATGTCCTGAAGGAAAAGCAGGAGTTGTTAATGTAAAGGAAGGCACAAAATATATATGTGACTATACATTTTTTCAATGTGAAAATTTAACAAGTGTTAACATTCCATCTACAGTAATTGGAATGGACGAAAATGGAGATGTTGGAGTAGGAATAGGAGCATTTTATTCTACCAAAAATTTAAATAATATAATCGTAAATAACAACCCAAATTATGAAGTATATGATGGAGTATTATACAGATTAAATGATTCAAAACAAAAAGAAGTATTAGTAAAATGTCCTGATACTAGAGTTAATTGTGTAAATATTCCTAGTACAGTTAAAGAAATAGCAGATTTTGCATTTTTTGAATGTTTTAATTTAGTTGGACCAATTAATCTACCAAGTGGATTGACTACAATTGGAGAAAAAGCATTTTTTAATTGTTACAAATTAGATGGAGGTATTAAAATACCAGATACAATAGAATTAATAAAACCTGCCGCTTTTTACTCATGTTATAAAATTAGTAGCTTAGATTTAGGAAATGGACTTGTTGAAATACCAGACGACTGCTTTGCATATTGTTATGGATTAGATAGTATTGATATACCAAATAATGTTGTAATAATAGGTGAAAGAGCTTTCTTTAAATGCGAAAATGTAAAATCTATACAATTTGGAAATCGCGTTGTAGATATTGGAGCTTGGGCTTTTGATTATTTAAGTAATTTAAAAGGAGATATAATATTACCAGATACAATTAACTATATTGGTACAGCTGCATTTATGCATGCATATGAATTAGACGGATATGTAGTAATTGGAAAAGGTGCTCAAGAGATAGGTGATAGTGTATTTTACGATTCTGAAAAGCTAAAGGGAATTATATTTAGAGGTAATTTACCACTATATATTTCTGAATGTAGCTTTTTAAAGCCAGATGTTAAATATTATCATCTTAAAGATAAAAGTGGATTTGAAGATTTCTTTTCAACAAAAGATGTTAGAATATATTCTGAGCAACCTAAAGTAGAATTTATACTAAATGGAAATGTGTATAAAACAGTAGATTTAAACAAATATGGAATGAGTGTTCCTGAGTTTGATAATCCTCAAATAGATAATTATAAATTTGAAGGCTGGTATTATGATCCTAATTTTGAAAATGAATTTAATTTCTCAGATACAATAATGGCTGATACAAAAATATATGCTAAAACTGAAATAATAAATAGCATTTCTTTTGATAGACATGATATGTTACTAGAAGTTGGAAGTCAAGAAAAATTAGAATATACTTATAGCCTTGAAGAAGGTGCTACAAAAGAAGATATAGAATGGACTTCTACATCACCAGAGGTAGCAGATATTGATGAAAACGGAAATATAATAGCATATGATAAGGGCGAAACAGTAATTACTGCAAGTTATAAATTTGCTAGTGATTCTATTACAGTAAATGTTTGGAAAGACGAAAATAAAATTAATATATTAGATGAAAGTAAAACATTAACAATAGGAGAACAAGTAGAATTAGAATATGATTCATACTTTATTGATGATGGCACAACAGATGATATAGTATGGTTTACAGAAGATACTGGTATTATATCTTTAGATGGAAATAAAGTTACTGCACTTTCTGATGGTGTTGCAACTGTAACAGCTACATATAAAGAGGCTAAAGATACAATAGAAATAATAGTTCTTAAAGATAGTTATTTAAATATAACATCATCTCCAATAGTTTTAAAATTAAAACAAAGTGCAACTATTGACCTAGATTATTATTTTAATGATGGTGCAACTGCTGAAGATATAACATGGCTATCTAACAATACAAATGTTGCAAAAGTTTCAAATGGTAAAGTTACAGCATACTTAGAAGGAAACGCAGATATAACAGCTCAATATAAAGACCTAAAAGCAACAATTCATGTAACAGTGGTTAGACCTGATGAAATAAAATTTTATCAAGATTCTATAGAAATAGGAATTAATAGCGTAAATTATAAATTAAGATATAGTTGGTATTCATATAATTTAAGTGAAGATGACATTATATGGTTATCATCAAATGATGATGTATTGGAAGTGGAAAAAGGTGTTCTTATTCCTAAAGACTATGGAGATGTTGTAGTAAATGCTATATGCGGAGATTCTGCTGCAACTATATCTGTAAAAGTAGTAAAACCTAATACTTTAAGATTTATTGAAGATAAAAAGACTATTAGATTTGATAGAAATAAAGTAGTAGATTTAGATATAGATTTCTACTTTAATGATGGCGCTACCAAAAATGATATAACATATACTAGTACAAATCCAGAAGTAATAAAGGTAGAAAACAATGTATTAAAGCAAGTTGGTAAAGGCCAAACTACTATTACTGCTCGATATGGTAATTATTCTGATACAATAGATATTGAGATTATACCACAAGATTATATTAATTTTGAAAAGTTTGGATATATAATTCATATGAATGAAACATTCAAATTACCATATGAATATTATCTTTTCGATGAAGATGCAAAAATAACATTTAAATCTTCAGAGGAAAGTATTGCTAGTGTTGATGATGAAGGAAATGTAACTCCAAATGATATTGGAGAAGTTACTATTACTGCTTCATATAATGGAATCGAAGCTGAGGTAGTTATAATTGTATCAAATGATAGTTTTCTATTAGGTGATTTAGATAGAAATGGGCAAGTAGATACAGCAGATGCTGCAGTAGCATTGAATTTATTTAAATATAAAAATTTCGATAATTTAGATATGATAATTGGTGATTTAGATGGAAACAAAGTAATAGATACAGCAGATGCATCTGAAATATTAAATATGTTTAAATACGGTAACTCAAAGGAGTTGTGATAAGATGAAAAAATTATTTTATTGTATTGGCGTTCTTGCAATTACTTTTATATTAGTTAGTGGTATAGTTTTAGCTGCAGATGGTAAATCTGTAGCTCCACAAGACTTTTTTACAGATGGGTTTAGATGTGTAAAAAATGATGATGCTGGAAATACATATACTATTGTAGAATATAGCGCAAATGTTTACACTAATATAATTCCTGGCGAAATTCAAGGGTATAAAATTACAAGAATAGGGGATGGAGCATTTAAGAATAAACCATATATAGTAGGTAGAATTGATATACCTGATTCTGTAGTTTCAATTGGAAAAGATGCTTTTAGTGGATGCAGCAATATTAGAGGAATTTATTGTGGAAGTAGTTTAGTAGAAATAGGAGATAATGCATTTTCAAATTGCAAAGAATTAAAAGAAATACATTTAAGTAATGTAAAGAGCATTGGCACAGAGGCATTTTCTGAATGCCCTGGCTTATCTGAAGAATTTGAAATACCACAATCAGTAAATTCTCTTGGAGATAGAGTTTTCTCACTATCTAATGTAAAAAATGTTAAGTTTGTATCTATTACTGCTCCAAAAATAACAATTAATACTTTTGATGGCAATCCTGGTTTAAAAGTGTCAGTACCAGAAATAGGAAAAGGATATACAAAAGAAAATTATTGGCCTGTTGATACTGATTATTATGTTGTTTCAGGTGATTTAGATAGAAATGGTCAAGTAGATACAGCAGATGCTGCAGTAGCTCTAAACCTATTTAAATATAAAAATTATACATCAGAAGATATAAAAATTGGTGACATGGATAAAAACGGAATAATAGATACAGCAGATGCGGCTGTAATACTAAATGTATTTAAATATGGTAGTAATTAAAAAAGAAGGTAACCCCTTCTTTTTTTATGCAGATTTTTTGTGATTTATTTTATTTAAAATTAAATATATAATTAAAAAGCCTATTGTAAAGAAGATATTTGAATAAAGAACTCCTAAAAAGCTACTATTTGAAAATGAAAATATATTGACTATCCCTAATGATGAAAACATTGCTATTAATGGTAAAATGAGCCAATTATAATATTTAAATGAAATATTAGTATTATTTAATATTTGATTTACACTTAAAATACCATTAATATATTCACTAACATATAATACTAAAATATATCCCCATGTACCAAGATATGGAATAAAATAGTAAATTAGTGTTATTGAAATAGCAAGATCAATAATATTTATTTTCATTACATTTACTTGTAAATCTAATCCTTTTAATATACTATCTACAACAAAATCTAAATACATTATACAAATTAATGGAGTAAGTATTTTTACATAATATGATACTTCGACATTTTTATATAATTTAAAGCATATATAATCTGAAGAAATATAAATTACAAATGAAATGTAAAGAGACACTAATATTGTATATTTAAATATTCTTTGAGTTAATGAAATGATTTTTTTTGTATTTTTTGAAGCATAGTATCTAGAAAATTCTGGTAATAGTAATGATGCAAAGCTGTTTATAAATATACTTGGTAGCAAGATAAAGGGGAGTGCTATTGCATGTATTATTCCATATCTAGAAAGCGCATATTCATACGAAAAGCCGAATTTTTGTAATCTTAAAGGTATCAGTGTATGCTTTAAAGTTGAAAGCCCAGAACGTATAAATGATGTAAAAGAAAGAGGAGCGGATATTCTAAATATATTTAATATAATTTTAGACTTACTTTTTAAATCTGTATTTGTTTTATAATTTCTAACATCTTTTAAGTATAAAATATAAATATATATAAATGATGTTATTTCAGATATAAAAAGGCCTAGTGCGAATGCAAAGTATGTTTGAAATTTTATATTTAACAATATAATTATTACAAATGATTTTATTATATTACTCAAAAATTCATATATTATAGGTTTATTTACTTTTCTTAACGCATTAAAATAGCCACATATACATGAAGTAATAGCAATAAATGGCAAAGATAGACTAAGAAGCATAAATATGTTACTATTAACCAAGCCATGCAAAAATATTGCTGTTATTTTATCTTTAAATAGTATAGTTACTACACAGACAGCAACAGATATTATAGCACTTATTTTACATGCAATTTTAGATGATGAATATATTATTTCGTTATTTTTTAATATATCATTTTCAGAGACAATTTTTGTGATAGCAAGTGGTATAGCAAATAATGAAATAGTTATTAGAAAATTAAATATATTAGTTATTAATGAATATGAGCCAAGTACAGTTGTTCCTATTTTATTTGTAATATACACATTTGTTATCATTTGTATTATATTTATTATGAGTGTAGAAATTGTAAGAATGATAAAGTTTTTAATAAATTGCTTTTTCAAATTTAATTACCTAATTCGTCAAGTGTTTTGAATGTATATCCGTCATTTTCAAGAGTAGTTAATAGTTCATCTAGAATTTCCATATTTGTTTTAGAAGTCGAATGTAGTAGCAAGATACATCCATTATGTACACGATTTAATATAGTAGATAGAGCTTTTTCGTGAGATGGCTGATTATCTTTTTGCCAATCAACATATGCAAGTGACCAAAAGATTGTTTTATAGCCACAAGAAGATGCATCTTTAAGATTTTGTATGTTATAAATTCCCTGAGGAGGTCTATAATATTTCTTCATATCTTGCCCTGTAATTTTTTTGTATTTTTCTTCTACAGGTTCTATTTGCTTTTTAAAATCTTCAAAAGTTGACATCTTTGACATATCAGGATGAGTTTCTGTGTGATTTCCAATAATATGACCTTCATCAAACATTCTTTTTACAGTATCAGGATTTGAATTAAAATAATTACCTACAATAAAAAATCCAGCTTTTATATTGTGTTTTTTTAAAGTATCAAGGATACTTTCTGTATATCCAGCTTCATATCCTACATCAAATGTTAAATATATATTTTTTTCATTTTTAGTATCAATAAAGTATGCATTATATTTAAGTAATTCTTCTGGTGTAGCATTTCCTGTAGGAGGAGTATTAGCACTACTAAATGAAAGTCCCCAAGAGCTACTTGATGATGCAAAAACTAAACATGATACAGCAATTATTGCTATTACAAAAATTGTTATTGAAGATAAATAGATATTTCGTTTTGTTATTATGCAGTACATTTAATCACCTAATAGATTATATTAACTATATATTTAAAATAGAATAAAAAAGATTGTATATGTTAAATTTATATGGTAGAATTTAATAAAAAAGGAGAGAAAATATGTATTTATACGTTATAAGGCATGGCCTTACTGAATGGAACGTTGAAAAAAAGTTACTTTCATATACAGATATACCATTAAATGAAATTGGAATTAAACAGTGCCAAGAAGCAGAAAAATTAGTAAAAAATTTAGATTATGACATAGTATTTTGTTCGCCTAAACTAAGAACAAAAATGACATTAGAAATTATAAATTCCAAAAATATTCCTGTAATTTATGATGATAGACTAGTAGAAAGAGATGCAGGAGATTTAGAAGGGATAGATGTAAATTCTTTTGACTATGAAAGTTACTGGACATTAGGAAAAGATGTACTTAAAAATAGCGAGAATATTATTAAATGCCAAAATAGAGTATATGAATTACTAGATGAAATAAAGAACAAATATAAAGATAAAAATGTTTTAATAGTTACACATAATGGAGTATGTAGAATGATTTATACATATTTTAACGGATATCCAAGAAGAAAAAATATTTCAAATAAAGGGCAAGGTAATGCAGAAATAAAAATATATGAACTAAAATAAGGTATATTATTAATTTAATATACCTTATTTTATACTAATATATCTTTTTGTTTTTGTGAGAATTTACCAATCGAACATAACGAAAAATCATTACCGTTGTATGTATATCCACAAAGAGATAAATCACTTTGAGAATGTAGTGTCATACTAGCAATTTCTTCTGTTTCATTTTCCCATTTATTTTTTCCAATTATATCATAATAATTTGAAATATTTATTGAAAGATTTGAACCAATATTTTCAACATATTCAATAAGATAATCTGCTTTTTTTATTTTATATTTTTTATTAAAATTTACATCACGCTTTATATAATTAAAATTATCTGTATGAATAAGCACATTCTTTTTAGCAATTAAAGATATTTTGCCATCAATACAAAGAATGAACCATCTGTTAGTAGCATTATCTAAAATTAGAGTTGCATTTTTGTCTTTAATAGATATAGGATTAACTTTTATATTTGTTATATAAAGATTATTATTTAATAGAAAATCAGCAATTTTAGGATAATTTTGTAAATTAATATTTTTCTTTATATCTTTTAAATACTTATCTTTTTCTTCACTAGTTAATTGCTCAAAAAATTTAGTCATACTTAACCTCCTATACCGTGATTATATCAAAGATAAGCCAGAAAGTCAAATGAAGTAGACATAATGTGTAAGACTTGAAATTTAAAAATAATTATAATATAATATTTTTATTTGAAAGGGTAGTTTAAAAATATGAAAATAGAGGGAAAAGTAGCTACTATAATTTTTAAGAACGAAACTAATAATTGGACTGTGTTGTTAATTAAGCAAAAAAATGAATATATAACTTGTGTAGGAGAAACCGAAGAAGTAGAAGTGGATGACGAGTTAGAATTTGAAGGTGAAGTTGTATCACATAAAGTTTATGGTGAACAATTTAAATTTTCATCATATAAAAAAATATTGCCTAAAACAAGTTCTGCACTTATATCATATATAGCGGATAATATAGCTGGAGTAGGTAAAAAAACAGCTAAAAATATTGTAGATATGTTTGGCGATGAAACAGTAAATGTTATTAGATTTTCTATGGATAAATTATATGAAGTAAAAGGTTTAAATACTGAAAAAATTGAAAGAATGAACGACTTTTTCAATTCTGAATGGGAAAAATGGAATACGATTGAGTTTTTAAGTAATTTTCATATATCTACTGTAGTTGCAAATAGAATATATCAAGCGGTGGGAAAAGATACTATAGAAATTGTAAAAGTTAATCCATATAGTTTATTAGGACTTATTAAATCATTAGATTTTAAAGTAGTAGATGAAATTGGAAGAAGTTTAAATATAGATTTAAATAATCCAGATAGATTAGATAATGGAATAATATATGCTATAAATAAAATTACAGAATTTGGACATACTTGTGTTGAACTTGAAAATTTAACTAATTATTGTGTAGAACTTTTGCAAGTTGATGATGCAGAAATTTCACAAGCTATAACAAGATTAGTTTTGGCTCAAAAGCTCTTTATAGACAAAATTGACGGCGAAAAATATGTATTTAGACAAAGTATGTACTTAGCAGAAGAAAATGTTGCAAATTGCGTTATTGAGCATACAAGACAAACTGTTAAAAAAGAAAAAATGTCTAAATTAATAAGTATGGTTAGTAAAGAAAATAACATAGAACTATCAAAAGAGCAGATAAATGCTATTGATACGTGTTTAAATAATATGATTTCTATTGTAACTGGTGGACCTGGTACTGGAAAAACTACAATAATAAAATGTATTATAGATATTCTTGAAATTCAAAAAAAAGATTATGTACTTTGTGCACCAACTGGTAGAGCAGCTAAAAGAATTACGCAAACAACAGGTAAAGAGGCAAAAACACTTCATAGACTTCTTGAGATATCTAAAATAGACGATAATGATATAGATATGTTCTATGAGTATCAAGTAAAGCAAATTGAAGAAGAAGTAGTTATTATTGATGAAGCCTCTATGATAGATATTATGATGATGAATAATTTGGTAAAGGGTATAAAGCCAAATACACAACTAATAATAGTAGGTGATGTAAACCAGCTTCCATCTGTTGGACCTGGAAGTGTTTTAAAAGATATAATATTATCTGATGTTGTACCAACTGTTGAATTAAAACAGATATATAGACAAAGTGCTAAAAGTGATATTATAGTAAATGCACATAAGGTAAATGATGGAATATATCCTGAGTTTAAAAGTAAAGATACAGATTTATTTTTTATACCTACTAAAACAATAGAACAGACAGTTGCAGAAATTTCATCTTTAATTTCATATAGACTAAAAAATTATGCACCACTTGATATAGTAAAAGATATACAAATTCTTACACCTGTTAAAAAGACTGAACTTGGTACAATACATTTAAATGAAGAAATACAAGAATTATTAAATCCTAAATCAGAGGATAAAAATCAAATAGAATTTGCATCTAAAATTTTTAGAGAAAATGATAAAGTAATGCAGATAGTAAATAATTATGATAAAAAATATTCTATTGAAGGAAAGTTTTTTGAAGGAATATATAATGGTGATATAGGATATATAAAAAGTATAGATAAAGAAGAAGAAAAGCTATATGTTGAGTTTGACGATGAAAGACTAGTTGAATATGATTTTGAAGAACTTGACGAATTAGAACATTCATATGCAATAACTATACATAAATCTCAAGGAAGTGAGTTTGATTACGTTATACTTCCAATATTTACAGGATATAAAAAGCTACTTACAAGAAACTTATTATATACTGCAATGACCAGAGCAAAAAAAATGCTAATTATAATAGGAAATAGAAATGTATTAAATTATATGGTAGATAATTTAGAATCTAAAAATAGAAGAACAGGACTAAAAGAAAAATTAGAAAATTTATTATATGTAAATAAAAAAACAGTAAAAAAAGAATAATTTTAATATTTTATCAAACAATATTCTTAGATATATTGAGGTGATAAAATGCATTCTACAGGTATTATAAAAAGAATTGATAGTTTAGGAAGAATAGTTCTTCCAAAAGAGATAAGAAGAAAACTAAAAATTAGAGAAAATGATGAATTAGAAATGCTTCTAGATAATGAAGATACTATAATTTTAAAAAAGTATTCAACAATGAACGATTTAAAAAAAGAATGTATATTATATTGTGATATTTTAAATAAAGAAACTGGTTTTAAAGTAATGTTTACAGATAAAGAAAAAGTAATTGCAGTAAAAGGGAAAAATACTTCATTAATGCTAAATGAAGAAATATCAGATAAACTAGTAAATGTAATTAATGAACGAATGATATATAATGTAAATACAGCGTCGACATTTAAAGTATTAAAAAACGATCAAGAGCTTAATCCAAAAGTCATAGTTCCTATTATAACAGATTCTAAAAGTGTAGGGGCAATTATATTGTTTTCAGATGATAAAAAAGAAAATATAAAAGATAAAGAATATGATATTTTAAAATTTGTAGCTTTACTTATAGCAGCAAAATTAGAAATTTAAATTTTACATAAATGTTACAAATAATAAAAAAAAGGGATATTTAGAATAAAAATATTTCTTTTTTTTTATGTATATGTTAAAATCAAAATATAAGAGTATATTTATGAAAGAGTGTTGGTAATAGTATGGAAGAAAGAATTAAATTAATTAAAGATAATTTAACTGGAGATTTAAATAAAGATTTAGAGTTTCTAAATTCTTTATATGAACAAGAAGAAAATACTATAGAAGATGCCACAGCAACAATTAATGCAATAAATATAATATTAGAAGAACTAAATAAAAAGCAACAAGAGGAAAAAGACGAACAAGAAGTACAAACAAATGATGAAGTAGAAGAGGAAGTACAAAGAACACCAGAAGAAATTGAAATAGACGAAAAAATAAAAGAGCTTTTAGGACATATTGATCAAGAAAGCGATGATGAGGCAATCAAAAGTATAGAGGAGCTAATTACTAAAATTGAAGAACTTACAAAAAGCGATGATGATATTTTATATTGTAGCTTTAAAAATGAATTTGAAAAGAAACTATTTGAACGAATTTTTGCAGGTGAAAAGAAGGTAGTAGCCACTCCTTATGATAATGATACAATATATATAATTTACGCTAATTTATTGCTTAAGAAAAAGAGAAGAAATTTAGCAATGGCTGCACTTGATAGAGCAATATATTGGAACTTCTTAAATAGAGATGCAAGAGAGAAGAAACTAGACTTATTTTTTGCTAAGAAAGAAATTGTTAAATATTTAGATTCATTAAAATTATTACAAATGATTTCATACACTGCAATAGATTTAGCAGATTGTTATAATAAATATGGATATGTATTTAATAGTTTAAATGATGTTAAATCTGCATATGCTATGTATAAATTAAGTTACGAGTATTATCAAGATGAAAATGTAGAAAAAATTATAAATACATATGAAGAAATGGATCCATCTTTAAATAATATGTCAGATGAGGAAATATTAAAGTTAGCACAAGAAAATGAAGTTGTAATTGGACCAAACAGTAAAATTATTAGTGCTGAAAGAGGTTTAATTACAGAATTAATTAATCAAGGATATATTCAAGAAGCAAAATTTATGCTTGAAAATGATTATTCTATGACAAGAGATGATAACATTGCACAAATATATAATAGCTTGCTTGAACTTGAAAATAGTACAAATGAAACTCAACCTCAAGCCGAAGTAGAAGAAAGTAATGAAGAAGAACAAGAACCACCAAAAAAGAAGACTACAAGAACTAGAAAAACTAAAAAAACTGAATAAATAAAGAAGTGAATTAGAAATTTTAATCTAATTCACTTCTTTTTTATATTCCTGAAACTGTTATCATATTGTTTGCCCATAGTTTATAGTAAAATGGTTTTGGATGAACTCCGTCACCTTCAAATTTTACACCATTTGGACTTTGATCAAGTAGTGGTCTATTATCTATATAAGTAATTCCATTATCGTCACATAGTTTTTTTAGTGCTGTATTAAATTCTTCTTCATATTTATATGCACTTTGTTTTTGTAAAGCAGTATCACTAACTGGTAGAATAGAATTAACACAGATACGAGCATTTGGTAATACAGATTTGACGTAGTCTATTGCATTTTGATAAGCGTTTATATATGAAGTTACATTACCATTAAATATAAGTAAATCATTTGCCCCATATGCTAAAAATACAGTAGTAGGATTTGAAGATACAGCTTTATTTACATCTTCTTGTAGATATAAAACTGATCTTCCTCTTGTCCAAATGGCACAAGAAGAATCAAAGCCTTGGTAAACATCAAGCCCTTCAACAGTTGAATCACCAATTACCATAGCTTTTTTTTGCTTAAAATAATCACTAGGATTATTTGTAGCAAGTGTCTCTGGTGTAGTAGTTGGTGCATATAAAGAGGCTTGTGCTATATCTTGTATATCTATAGCTAAGTTTTCAAAAGTAATAGTTGCTTTTGATATAAATTTTTTAATATCAGCTCCATATATAAATTTTAGAATTATTATGCCAAATATTATAATACTAATAACAGATAATAAAATAACAATCAATATTTTATTATTATCATTATTTTTTTGTCTAATTGCTGCTCGCATGCACATAGACTCCTTTCAATATATATCTAAATTATATATCTTAAAATGTCTTTATTCAATATTTTAAGATAAATTATGACAAATATTTACTATATTAAATTAATGTGCTAAAATATTTAAAGGAGGAAAAATATGAATAAGAAAGGCATAGGTATTATATTAGTATTAGTAGTTTTAATCATTATTATAATATCGATAATTACATTAAATGGAAAAACTAAAGTTGAGGATAAAAATATAGATGGAAATTTAGAAGATATAATGCAAAAATTATATAGTAACATACCTGAGGAAGAAATGCCATCAGCTTTAGTAAATACAGTTGTTACAGACGAAAACGTTGAATATTATCTTGGAACTTCAGATATAGATTATGTAGAAGCTGTTGCATCTGAACCTTCTATGAGTTCTATTGCACATTCAATTGTATTATTAAGAGTAGAAAATAGTGCACAAGCTCAAAAAGTAAAACAAAAGATAAAAGAAAACGTAAATCCTAGAAAATGGGTATGCGTTTGGGTAGAAGATGAAAATGTAAAAGTCGAAAGTAGAGGAAATTTAGTTGTATTAATAATGAATGATGCATTATCTGATAAAATACTAGAAAATTTTAACAATTTATAAAATAGACCAACCTAAAATATTAGGTTGGCTTTATTTTTTCTAATCTCTTTATTGCTTCAAGTGTGTTTTCTCTAGATGAAAATCCAGTAAATCTAAAATATCCTTCACCAGATTTTCCAAATCCTATTCCTGGTGTACCTAAAATCATATAGTTTTCTAATAAATAATAAAAGTAATCCCATGAGGGCATATTACATTTTATCCATACATATGGTGAATTTATATTTGAAGTAGTGGACATATTTCTAGTTTTAAAAAAGTCATTTAATAGTTTAGTATTTTCTAAATAATAATTTATATTATCTTTTAATTCCTTTTTAGAATTTGTAATGTATGTATTATAAATAGCATATTCACTAAGAAAAGATGGACCATTATATTTTGTATCCTTCATACGTTTAAATAGAAAATTAAGGGATACTGTAAGGCTATTAGATAAGTTTAAATTTATTTCTTTTGGCACAATAGTATATGATAGTCTTATTGGTGTAAAACCGGCAGTTTTAGAGTAACTTCTAAATTCGATAGCAACTTTTTTTGAATTTTCTACTTCATAAATACTATGAACAGTATTTTCATCTTGTATAAATGCTTCATATGCACTATCAAAGAAAATTAAGCAATTATTTTCTATGGCATAGTCTATATATTTTTTTAATGTATCTTTTTTTATAACGTTTCCTGTAGGATTATTGGGAGAACAGATATATATGATGTCTATTTTTTCATTACAAGGTAGAAATGTATCTAAATTATCTATATATATAATTTTGTTTCCTCTCAGTATATTTGAGTCAACATATACTGGATATACAGGATCTTGAAGTGCAACTGTTATATTTTCTTTAAAGATATCTAGAATATTTGATATGTCAGATTTGGAGCTGTCACCAATAAAAATTTCATCCTTTTGTATGTTTAAGTTTATATAATCATTTTTTATAATTTGTTCTTTTAAAAAGTCATGACCACTTGAAGGGGGATAGCCGGTAAAAGTTTTGGAATCTGAAAGAAGTAAAGAGGCTTTGTTAATTCCAGCTATACATGATTTTGAAAGTGGCAAAGTAACATCTCCAATACTTAAATCTATTAAGTCATTTTTCTTGTGTTTATTTATATATTTTTCTTTTTCTTTTGAGATTTTGGAAAATAAGTAATTATTTTCAATTTGTAAATAATTAGGATTAACTTGTGTCATATAACCTCCTTAATAAAATATATATTTAAAAATATAAAAATATTCTATTTTATTGACTAAAGAACAAATGTTTGGTATAATCTAATCATAGTAGGGTGATAATATGAGTGAGGATAGATATATCAATATTTTAAATGAGCTTAAAAAATCTAAGTTTAGAAGTAGTTTTAAACTATCTGATAAAGATAAAGAATATATTGAGAAAAAAGGAATAGAGAAGATAAGAGAACATGCATATGATTTTATAACCAAAAGATTAGCTCCTGGAAAAATATATAATGATGGTAAGCAAACACCAATGCATGGACATCCTGTTTTTATAGCTCAACATGCTACTGCAACATGCTGTAGGATGTGCTTATATAAATGGCATAGAATTAAACCTGGATATATGCTTACTCAAGATCAAATAGATTATATAGTTAATTTAATAATTGAATGGATAAAAATAAATGTATAAATATATTTAAAAATTAACAAAAATATGTTAAAATATTATTGTTACTTAAATAATGTGCCTAAAAATAATTTTTAAAGGAGGAAAAGAAAATGAATATTGTATTTTATGTATTGATATTAATATTGGTAGAAATACTTGCAGGTATTTTAGTAAGTATGTATATTGATATTAAAGATTCAAAGAAAAAGAAAATTATTAATATAGTAATTATCACTATAACAATAATTTCCATCATAGTATTAATAATCTTTTCTTTTCAATTCTTTAATTTAATAACCGATTTAGCGTCTACTATAAAGTAGACGCTATTAATTTGTATATTTATTGTATATTTATTAAATTAATTCTTGACTTTACATAAAAATAGTGATATAATTATTTTCGTAGTAAAAAGTAATACGAAAAAATTAATATTTTATCGAAATCAGATAAAAGAAATTTTCCGAATGCAGACGGAAAAAATAAAAAAAGTTCTTCTATAACGCTCGGAAGGACTGCCTTTCTAAAAAAGTAGTTTTACTTTTACTACTCTTCTTAATTCTCCATCGTTTATACGATGGAGTTTTTTTATATAAAAAAATACTAGGTACAAATCGTACCTAGTAAAAAATTATGCTATTATTTCTATTGAAATAGCTGTTTTTAGTATTGTATTGTCTTCTTTTAAAAGAGCAATTACTAATTCTTTGATATTTTTTGATTCATCAATATCTAAAGAAACAGTTATATCTTTGCTAGAATTAGCATGGATATTTTCAAAGCCTGTTTTTACATCATATGGAAATTTCTTTTCGACTCTAAAATATGTATCATTATTACTGTGATTAGTAATTTTAATCTTTATTATATTGCCAAAATCATCTGTATATTTTCCACGTATAAGTGCAATACCGGCTCCATCAATTTCATCAAAATTGACTTTTAAAATTTCTCCTTCCTTAGCATCATAACCAAAATTCTTTTTGCCATAGGCAAAATAAAACAAATCTCTTTTCATTTTCATATCTCCTTTTCTAATTAGATTTGGCTAAAATTTTTTGAACATTTATATTATAACATATTTAAAATATTATGTCAATAAAAAGTAGAAAGCAAGTGCTTTCTACCACGTTATTCAAGTATATTAAAAATGCTATCTATATTCATAAAAGAATGAGATATATCATCATCTGTCAAATCACCAAAGTTTATATTTATTATTTTCATTTTATTATAAAGTTCAGTGCAAGTTCTTTCAACAGGGTGTTCTGACATAGTAGTGTAGTATTCAATGAATAGATAACATGCAATTTTCGTTTTTAAGTCATTTACATCACCTTGAATTGCTGTAGTATAAATGTTTTTAATAAAATCAGCAGGTTTTTGATTTTTATATAGCAAATTGTATAAGTCTAAAGTAGAGTAGCCTCTTTTAAAACATTCTAATACTATTTCTTTATAGTTTTCATAGTAACTATTAAATCTAGATAAATCAGTATCATACAAATATTTGTCGTATATTTCTTCAGGATAAATTTGAGATTTATTTATTGAAATATCATTAATTAGGTAGAATAAATTTGCACCCAATAATCTGTATAAATTGTAATATCCAGTATTTTCAATGCAAAGTCTAAAGGCCTCAAGTGTAATATAGTTAATATCAACATAGAAAGGTAATTTCTCAGTTAATTGATTTTCAAGTAAAGTTAAAAATTTCATGAATTTTTTATATTTTGTGTTGTCAAATATACTAGAAATTCCAGTTGATACCATATAAGTTACTTTACCTTTAGGTGAGGTATATAGTAAACATTCATTGCCAAATTTTGTCTGAACACGAGCATCTAATGCTGTAAAACAAACATCCTTTTTTGAATTTTTTTGATTACAATTTTCATTCATAATCTTTTCCTCCTTTAATAATTTTATGGAGACCGTTCTGGCCTCCAAAATTTTGGAAGCCACAATGTTTTGTGCTTCGAGTTTTTATTATAGCATTATTTACATAAAAAAGCAATACTTTTTAATAAATTTATAAAACGATTGAATATTTTTTATATAAATGATAATATAAATATATAAGTTCGGAGGTAATAATGTATAATTCAGAATTAAATGATGACGGAACTAAAAAGGTTGATACTATAAATAGTAATATTAATGAAAATAATACAAATAATAATATAAAAAGTGTTTTTGCAGGAGAAGAAGTCGTGTTAGATGATGAAGTAGATAAGAATACTACTAAAAAACTAATAAATAAAAAGATTATAATTGGTGTTATTTGCCTTGTAGCAATTATTATTTGTGTTATTGTATATGCTGTATATATTAAGGTAACTAGTAATAATGATATAGATAATGAACTACCAGATGAGTCTGCATTACTTGTAACACCAAAGGATACATATGAAGGGCTAAATTACACATCTAATAAAGTTGTGCTTCAAGAAATAGGCTTTTTCTATGATCATTCTAAAAATATAGAAGGAAGTAAGATAGAATTATCATATATCAGTATTGATGGATTAAAAGACGAACAACTTGAAAATAAAATTAATAACTACTTAGAAGAAGAAGTAAATAAACTTTATACTCAAGAAAATATACAAAATGAAAAAGTGTTATATGACCATGTATATAATGCTACTGATGTATTTGTGTTTAATAACGTTTTATCAACATTATATTGCAAGGAAGTATGCGATATTGATGGAAATATAACTTATACATATAAAGGTATAAACTTAAATTTAAAGAAATTTGAGGAGTTTAACATTAATGATGTATTTACTAATACTACTAAAGTTGAAGATTTATTAAATGATGATTTAAAAGCGATATATTCAAGTGATAAATTTACATTTTGTATATCTCCAAAATTTATATACATCCCTAATGGAAAAAATATAGAAAAGATAAATCTATACGAAAATATGGATAAAGTTGCTATATATAAAAGATATAGTGATGGCAAAAAAATGTTTAATAAGACATTTAATGCAACACCATATGTATTTACAACTAAGAAATTCTTTGAAACAGATTTATACGGAGTGTCAGACAATATATTTATAGATACTTGTAATAACATAGTAGACTTAGATATAAATGATAATATAAAACAAGCAGCAAATAATTTATATAAAAATGTAGTAAATAAAGTAAGAAATATTGCATATTCTAATTCTTCTAAAAGATATCTAGTACAGATTATATCTAATGTAAAAAAGGATGAAGACGGTTTTTATGATATTAAAGTAGAGTATAATCTATACGAATTAAGTAAGGAATTCTTTAATGATAATATATCAAATTTTGTAGTTGCATCAGAAAATAAAGAAGATGATGAATATTCAGTTGCAAATTATTTTGTAAATCCAGTTATGGGGGCAAGTGAGTATTTAGAGTCTATGCAAACAGATTCACAAACAATAAAAGTTGATGAAAACGGTAAAGAAAAAGAAGAAGATATAGAATTGGAAATAGGAGTTAGTTAATTATATAAAACATCTTAAATGAATAATTTAAGGTGTTTTTATTTAGCTTGGTCTTTACAAAAGATTTTAAATAAGATATACTTTAATTGTATAATTAAAATACCATCTAAATAATATGAAAGGATGTTTAGACAATGAGAAATGTATGGGAAGCATTATCTGATTCTACAAGAAGAGAAATTTTAAAAATTTTAAAAAAAGGTGAATTAAGTGCAGGTGAAATTTTTAATTTTTTTGATATAACAAAACCTTCTCTTAGTCATCACTTGTCTGTTTTAAAACAAGCAGAACTTGTAAATTCATATAAACAAGGTCAAAATATAATATATTCGTTAAATGCAAGTTCACTTAATGAAGTTTCAGATTATATTAGAGGTCTTAAAAAATAGAGGGGGAACATATATGAAAGCTAAGAAAAACAAGAAAAATTTTACAATTATAGCTATAGGGTTAATTAATTTAATTTTATCAATAGTTGTAATACATAATTTATCTAATAATGTACCTATCAATGTTTTTGCTACTAACATTGTAGATAAAATGTATTCAAAAAATTTCTTATTTATAATACCTGCTGTTGTAATGGCACTTTGCGTTTTTCAATTACTATATAGATTAAATACTATGGATAAAACTGTTACTACAGGAAAAAGAATAGAGGATGCAATATTTTCTTTACTAACAGGATCTTTATTGTTAGTAAACTGGACATTAATATACATAGGTTATAGATTTACACAAACAACATTAATAAAAATAGATATACCAATTATATATATTGCAACATCATTTTTAGGTGTACTTATGATTGCAATCTATAGCACATATCCAATTAATAAAATGGGAAGTTTCTGTGGTCTTAGAACAAAAGAAACATTAGCAGATGAAGAAATATGGAGAGTTTCAAATAGATTTAATGCTTTTACAGGTTTTGTAGCTGGATTAGTTGTAATTGGAATTAGCATATATTTTGCTTTATTTGGATTTAATTGGGTATATTTGGTATTAGCATTATTTGCTTGTTTTATATTAATGTTTTATGTACCTAAGTTGTATTCTCAAAGTGTAAGCAGAAAAAAAGCAGAAAGAGTAATAGAATAAGTTATAGCCTTGGTTATTCCAAGGCTTATTTTATGCTTACCGTTGTTGACATAAAAAATAAAATGTGATATAATTATTGTGCATTAAATATATTAGGCCAATAAAAGATTTTTTTAGGGAGGTGGATAAATATGGAAGAAGACTTTTATGAAAAGGAAATTGTATATTTGAAATTTATGAGATTTCCTGATGACAATTCGATTGATTATAGAATGAATGGAAGACCTTATTTAGTATTTAGCATTAATGAAAACGAAGTATGCTTATTAAAAATTAGTAGAAGTGTAGGTAACCCATATTTTTACTATCCTATCGAAATTAAGCATAGAGGAAAGAAAAACAAATGCTATATCGACTTACGTTATATAATAAGAATTGACAAAGAAGAACTAATTAGTAAAGTTAATTCGGTATCTAGCGAAAATAAGGCGTATAAAAATTCATCTAAGAAAAAATTTATATCAAATAAAGACTATGAAGAAGTGTCAAAAAAACTTAAAAGAATTGCTATAGTAAAACAAATAATAAATTATATGGACATTCAGAAAATATAGCATATATTAATAAGTATCTCATTTTATTGAGATGCTTTTTTTTGACATAATAACAATAAAATGGTATAATACAAGGGCTTGTAAAAAAGTAAATATTTTTCTAATGAAAAATATGACAATCATTTAAAAATTTAAATGTTAGGAGGGGAGTATATATGATAATAAAAAGGCTAAATAAGAATTTTAGTATCTTAGATAATAATCTTATTGCACATAAAGGAATATATGGTTATTTCAAGAAATATCATAAATATATAGAACCAAATACTTTTGCTTCATGCAAAATTGCTATAGATAACAAAATAGACTTTGAATGTGATATTAGAAATACAGCAGACAACATTGCTGTACTAGCACATGATAATGTTATTTCAATTAATGGTAATAAAATAAAGGTTGCAAGCCATACTTATGATGAACTTGTTGAGCTGCTAGAGGATAGAGCACCAGCAAAATTAGAAGATGTTTTAAAATATAACAACGGAAAAGTAGGAATAATTGTTGATGCTAAAGAGGCACATATATTTTTCTCTAAATATAGAGAAAACTTGTCTAATCTATTAAATATATACTCTTCAAAAGGAGAAATAATGTTGCAATCATTTAATCCTTTTTTTATGCTTTCTATAAAAAAACATATAAAAAATGTTTTAACTGGACAATTAATTTGTAGAGCTAAGACTATTCTTGATTCTTTTAAAGCACCTAAAAGTGCTGCGTACATTTATGAAAGAATTATATCTATTATATGTTTTATATCTGGAACAGATGTAATAAATATGGAAAATCATAGTGATGAAAGATGGCATTTAAGAACTAGATTTTTTATATCTAAAGAGGAGAATATAAAGATTAATGACAAGAGAAAAGCATTATTAGAGAAATTAAATTGCACGTTATATAAAGGCATTAAAAGACTAAATAAGCTAGTAGATAAGATACAGTTAAAATTAGTAAAGATGGCACATGAACTTACTAAAAAGCCTGTTTTAGCATTTACTATAAAAAATAAAAACGAATTTAATAAGATGGAAAACTTATATATTGTAAGCTATATAGTCGATTTTAGCAAATATGGAGTAGAAGAATATATCCAAAAAATTAAGAATAAAAATCAGTAAATTTTACTGATTTTTTTCTTTTAAATTTTCATATTGGTATTTTTTTAAATAATTGACTTGCTATATTTAAATTTTTAAGGTATAATCTTATTGGATATATATTATTGCTAACTTTATATAATTAAAATTACATAATATATTTCTGAGGTTAAGAATACGTACATATAATTAAATTAATTGTATTTTTATTATATATACAAACACTTAAATGAAAAAATTGTACATTGACAAATAAATAAGATAGGAGGATAGTCAAATGCTAATAGGAATAATTGGCTCAATTTGCTTTATCTTAGGCTCGGCTATATTCTTTTTTGTAGGAATGCGTTATAGAAAAAATATAGCAGAGGCTACAATAGGATCAGCAGAGGAGCAAGCTGAAAAAATACTAAATGACAGTAGATTAGATGCTGATAGAATAAAAAAAGAAGCTGTTTTACAAGCTAAAGACGAAATGATGAGAAAAAAAGACGAGTTTGAAACAGAAGCAAAACTTAGAAAAAAAGAAATGCAAGAACTTGAAAATAGAATAAATCAAAGACAAGATCTTGTAGATAAAAGAGCAGCATTGATTGAAGAAAAAGAAAATAGTATTACTAAAAGAAATGAAGAATTAAACAAGAAGGAAAAAGAACTAGAAAATGCAAAAGAAAGAGAAATTGAAGCATTAGGAAAAATTGCTAAAATGAGTGTAGAAGAAGCAAAAGCAGAAATCATGAAGGCTTTAAAAGATGATATGACTAAAGAGATGGCTGAATACATTCGTCAAGAAGAAGAAAACGCAAAAGAAGAAGTGGATAAAAAAGCAAAGGAACTTATAGTTAGCACTATACAAAGATATGCAACTGATCATACTTCTGAAGCTACCGTTACAACTGTATCTTTACCTAACGATGATTTGAAAGGAAGAATTATTGGTAGAGAAGGTAGAAATATAAAAACTATTGAAACTTTAACTGGTATTGATTTAATAATCGACGATACACCAGATGTAATCGTACTATCAAGTTTTGATCCAATAAGAAGAGAAGTAGCAAGAATTGCTATTGAAAGACTTATTGCTGATGGAAGAATTCATCCAGGAAAGATTGAAGAAATGATAGAAAAAGCTAAAGTTGAAGTAGAAAATACAATAAAAGAAGAAGGAGAAAGAGCATTATATGAAACTGGTGTAATGAATTTACATCCTGACTTAATTAAATTACTTGGAAAATTGAAATTCAGAACTAGTTATGGACAAAATGTTTTAAATCATTCTATAGAAGTTTCAAATCTTTGTGGTTTACTTGCAGAGGAATTAGGACTTAATGTAACTATTGCTAAAAGAGCAGGACTTTTACATGATATTGGAAAATCTTTTGACCAAGATGTAGAAGGAACACACGTTACTTTAGGTGTAGATTTACTTAAAAAATATAAAGAGAAAGACGAAGTTATATGGGCTGTTGAAGCACATCATGGTGATGTAGAACCTAAATCATTAGAAGCAATATTAGTACAAATTGCAGACACAATTTCTGCATCTAGACCAGGTGCAAGACGTGAAACTGTAAGTACATATATTAAGAGACTACAAAAACTTGAAGAAATATGTAATTCATATAAGGGTGTAGATAAATCTTTTGCTATACAAGCAGGTAGAGAAGTAAGAATTATTGTTAAACCTGATCAAGTTGATGATGACTCAATGGTTGTTATGGCACGTGATATTGCAAATCAAATTGAAAAAGAAATGATATATCCTGGACAAATTAAAGTAAATGTCGTAAGGGAAACTAGAGCGATAGAACTTGCTAAATAAAAATATGCCTACATAAGTAGGCATATTTTTTTGCCTTTTTAAGGAATAAAGCTTTAATTTAATATATAAAATAATATTTGTTAACAACAATTAAAAAACTTGCAAATAAGGAAAATAAATAAAAGTAGAATTCGTTTCACATAATTTTCACAATATACTCACTTGACTTTTACTTATAGAAACGCAAAAAATGGTATAATTAAAACAAGGTAAATAGTAGTAAACCAGAGTAATAATTTATGAAGGAGGTCATATAATGCTAAATTTTGATTACTACTTTGTAGATGTAGGTGAAAACTACTGTACTATCTCAAAACGGAACGCGACTATTAATCTAGTTGAGGCATTTAAGCAAGATGATAAGGTAAAATTGATAATTGCAAAAAAGATATTAATTGGTAAATTCAAAAAAAGTACACCTTTTTTAAAAGAAGAGGAATTTAAAATAGTGCTTGTCAATAAAGAAGACAAATTACGAATTGCAGCGGAAGTTGTAAATGAAAGTACTTCAAAAAGGACAGAGCCTATTGCAGATAAAGAAGCTTATTTTGTTTTTACAATGTCACCAGCCGACCAGTTAAATGTTAAGTGCCAAGTTTACCCAAAAGAAACTGAATACAGATCTTTGTCGTACAAGTATGTCAGAGAGCCACGTTCCAAATCTTATAGAAAGTACAGAGGAGAGTAATCTATGAGAATGACTAATTAAGGGCGCAGTTATTATAACTGTGTCCGCTTTTTTTATGTATGTATTTGTTAAGTATATTATATGTGAAATACAAATAAAAAACAAAGAGAGGAGAAAAATATGAGTAAGGAAATTATAATTTCAAATTTGACATTATTTTAATTTATGTATTTAAATGAATAATTTAACAATAGAATATTAAAAATTGATTTTTAGGTGCTTTTTGCTCGCTAAAATATGAAATAATTATATTGTAAAGTTAAATATTAAAAGTAGAGGAGAGAATAATAATATAATAAGTGAAAAATAAAGATATATATTACATTATTTGTGAACTACAATAAAATATTTAAAAAAATAAAACCTTCGGTATATTTATAAATTGACATAGTCTTAATCTCATGTTATAATATGAAACGTATTTAAAAATATATTTATATTACATAAAATCTTGTAATTTTTAGGAGGTGCCATAATTATGGAGGATGAAAGATTTGAAGAAAGTCTTGAGAGGGAGAAGCCAAAACAACCTACTATTAAATTAAGTGACGGTAGAGAGTTTACACATAAACATATATTTGATACTTTTTTTAAGTCAGGCCTTAAAGAAGATTATATGAAAGAGGCTTTATATCATATATTAACAGATAAACCTTTGACAGTTGAACTATCTAATAGAGAAGTAGGAAGAACAATTGATTTTGAAGTCCTAATTAGGAGAAAACACAACATTTCTAGAAAAGATAGTAAAGAAGTAAAACTTGTAATTGATAACATTGATAGCTCTGATCCAAGATTTTATAATGCTCTAGAAATTGTAGGGCAATGTATTTCATTAAAATAGCCATTTATATGGCTGTTTTTTTATTTTTCATTTGATTTTATACAAATTATAGTATATAATATCTGCTTAGGAGGATAATAAATTGAAAGTTTTAATTGTTGGAGATATAGTTGGAAGAACTGGTATTAATAGATTAAAAGAAGAACTAAATAAAAGAAAAGATATAGATATTTGTATTGTTAATGGTGAAAATTCTGCAAGTGGCAGAGGAATTAGAGAAAAAGAATATAAAGAAATCTTGTCATATGGTGCTGATGCTATAACTATGGGAAATCATATGTATTATAGAAAAGAAATGCTAAGTGAATATTCAAAATTAAGCAAATTAGCTATTCCTGCCAATTTAACAAATTTAGTGGGAAATAAACACGTTATAATAAATAAAAACAATATAAAAATCGGAGTTATAAATTTAATTGGAACTTTTGCTATGGGAGATATAATAGAGAAAAATGTAAGAAATCCTTTTGAAGTTGCTATTGAAGAAATTAACAAGTTAAATGAAGAAGGAGTAGACTATATTTTTGTAGATTTCCATGCAGAAGCTACAGCAGAAAAAATTGCTATGGCATATTACTTAAAAGATAAAGTAAATTGTGTATATGGAACACATACTCATGTGCAAACTTCTGATGAAACAATTATAGATAATAAAATGGCTTATATTACTGATGTTGGTATGACTGGTCCAAGAGATAGCGTTTTAGGATTAAAGAAAGAAATAGCTATTGCTAGATTTACAACAGGACAATATCTACATTATGAATGTTCAGATAATGAAGCTCAATTTAATGCTATAGAAGTAGAGTTTGATGACAATACTAAAAAAGCTATAAAAATAAATAGAATAAATAATTAAATAGTCACATAGTGGCTATTTTTTTGACTTTTAAAATATTGTGTGCTAAAATAGTAAATGCACAAAAAAATTTTGCTTTCTTAATAATTTAAAGGAGGGGATAGAATGAATATTAGTATGTTTCTTTTAACAATTTGGGCTTTAATGCTTATCTTTATATTGGTAAAAACATATGTTTTATCTCAAAAAATAGCTACTGCAAATATTGTTTACATTCAAAATTTAACTGTTACTAAAGCAATTTGCCAAAATTTTGGAAAATGGCAAGAAAGGAAAATGATGCTAAAATCTATATATAAAAGATACATAATACGATTATCTTTATATAAAAACTCCTTTGTAAAAAGAGTTTTAAAGATTTTAGAAAAGGTTAAAAAGGCCTCTAAAATAACATACTGCGATGAATTTTCTGATATAATAAGTTTAGATATTGAAAACGAAAACGTTTAAAAAAATAAAATCACTTCTTTTTTGAAGTGATTTTTATTTATGATAAGATTCATTATTTAAAATTTTAAATGCTCTAAAAATTTGCTCTAATAAAAATAATCGCATTAATTGATGTGGAAAAGTCATTTTAGAAAAGCAAATTTTATCTTTACTATAATCTAATAATTCTTGACTCATACCAAGACTACCGCCAATTACAAAAATTATATTAGAACTAGAATATGTTTGTATAGAATCAATTTTTTGTGAAAATTCTACTGAAGAATATTCTTTTCCTTTTAAATCTAATAGTATAACATTAGTATTGTTATTTGAATACTTTTCTAATTTTTCTAATATTCTATTTGATTCAATTATTTTTATTTGTTCTTCGGTAGTAGTTGATGCATTTTGTGGTATTTTTTCATCATCTAATTCTATAATTTCTATTTTAGCATATTTAGATATTCTTTTTTCATATTCAGCAATTAGTTCTTTAAGTGCCTTTTCACGTATTTTTCCAACGCACACAACTTTTATATTTAACATATTGTATACTCCTCATTAGATAATGTTTTGGAAGCAAAATTAATTTCAATTTGATTTGGATCAATACCATTTTGTAAAAGCATAGAGTCTATTGTTTGTCTAGCAATATCTGGTGTATTATTATTTTCACTTAAATGTGCAAGTAAGAATCTATTATGACCATTAGAGGCAAGACTTACAAGAGCTTGACCACATGCTTCATTAGATAAATGACCTGTAACACCTTTTATTCGCCTCTTTAAAAGATAAGGATATTTTCCAAAATCAAGCATTGTTTCATCATAATTAGACTCCAAAATAGTATAATCACTATCACTTAAATTATCCATTACTTCATTTGATATATACCCTAAATCAGTAGCAAAAGTTATGCAAGAAGTATCATCATATATTTTATAACCACAAGGCATAACAGCATCATGTGAAGTCTCGAAAGGGCATATTTTAATATCATTTATTTTAAAAGGTGAGTTATAATGAACAGTTATAATATTAGCTGAAATATTTTTACTATCTAATTCATCTTTTAAATATTTAGCGGTATCACCACATGCATAAATTGGAATTTCATTTTTTCTACAAAGTAGGGGAAGACCTTTTATATGATCTACATGTTCGTGTGTAATTAAAATAGCATCAATATCTTTTATAGTAAGACCAATAGATTTAAGTCCTTCATTAATCGCCTTATAACTAACACCAACATCAATTAAGATATTAGTACCAGAAGAGGCAATATGAAACATATTGCCTGAGCTGGAACTATATAGTGGATGAATATTAAACATTATTCTTCATCATCCTCAGTTTTTACATAATCAATTTTAGCACCTAAATTTGCAAATTTTCCAACTATATTTTCATATCCCCTTAAAATATGGTGTATATCATATACTTCAGTATCACCTTCAGCAATAAGACCAGCTATTATCATTGCTGCACCAGCTCTTAAATCATGTGCTCTAACAGGAGCAGCATATAATTTTTCTACACCTTTAAATATTGCAGTTGAGCCGTGAGCAGAGATATCTGCACCCATTTTAGCAAGCTCATCTGTATATTGGAATCTAGATTCCCAAATTGTTTCTACGATAGTACCTGTAGAATCTCCAATTGTAAGTAAAAGAGATGTTTGAGGTTGCATATCAGTAGGAAAACCTGGATATGGCATTGTTTTTATACTAATAGAAGTAGGTCTTTTATCCATTGTAACACGGATACTAGACTCGAATTCTTCTACAGTAGCACCAGCTTCAATAAGTTTAGCTGTAATAGGTTCCATATGCTTAGGTATGCAGTTTTTAATTAATACATCACCTTTAGTAGCAGCAGCAGCTACCATAAAAGTACCAGTTTCAATTTGGTCAGGAATAATAGAGTAGCTAGATTTTTGTCTTAATTCTTTTACACCTGTAATTTTAATTGTATCAGTACCAGCACCTTTAATTTTAGCTCCCATTGAATTTAAGAAATTAGCTAAATCAACTATATGAGGCTCTTTAGCTACATTTTCTATAGTAGTAACACCCTCAGATAGAGTAGCTGCTAAGATTGCATTCATAGTAGAGCCAACAGATACAACATCAAAAAAGATATTGCTTCCTTTTAGAGGCTCAGTTTTTGAAGCATATACATTACCATTACGAACTATAACCTTAGCGCCTAGCTTTTTAAATGCCTTAATATGTTGGTCTATAGGTCTTGCACCAAGTTTACAACCACCAGGAAGACCAATTTGAACTTTATCAAATCTACCAATTAAAGCACCTATTAAGTAATAAGAAGCTCTAAATTTACTTGTTAACTCATAAGATGCAATAGCAGAATTTACATCTGTATTATCAATTATTAATTCATTATTAGATATGTATTCAATTTTAGAACCTAAAGATTCTAATATTTTACAATAAGCTCTAATATCGCTAATATCAGGTACATTTTCCAAATGACATTTACCTTTAACTAAAAGGGTAGCAGGTAGTATAGCAACTGCTGCATTTTTAGCTCCACTAATTGTCACTTCACCTTCTAAGCGACATGGGCCATGGACAACAAATTTTTCCATATATATTTCCTCCAATCTATAATTAGCATAATATTACTAAGTCAACAATGAGTATACCATACAAATACAAAAAAAACAATAATTTTACATTTTATATTTTTTCTTTACAGAGGTTAAGTAACATCCAATATTATTAGTAAAATTAGTAAGTGTATTTTCAACACAAGCTAAATTTGAAAATAAAAAAATGTCATTTCCAGTAATATAGTGTGAATTAGTCAGTGGCAGTTTAATATTACTTGCACACAGAAAGCTATTTAAAAAATTTCGTGGACTAATTATATTATTTATATGTATCACCTCCTAATTATAGTATATGAAAAATCTAAATATTAGATATAGAGTATATAGTTGTATAATTTTTAATTATTTAAAAAAGTTATAAAAATATAGAAAAAAACTTGTAATTTTAATACAACTATGTTAAAATACTATAGTAACGATTTAAAATACTAGTGATAGGGAAGGTGAAAAGAATGAAAAAAGATATACAACCAAATTACGGAAAAGCTACTATTAGATGTGTTTGTGGTAATGTTATAGAAACTGGTTCTGTAAAAGAAGAAATGAGAGTTGATACATGTAGTGCATGTCATCCATTCTTCACTGGTCAAAAGCAATCTATATCTAGCCAAGGTAGAGCTGCTAAATTCATGGAAAAATACGGAATGAAACAAAAATAATAGTATAATATAATTAAGAGCACCTAAAGTGCTCTTTTTTTATATCGATAAAGTGGAAACTTAATTAATTATTTGGTATAATAGACGTATAAGGAGTATTTATGAAAGAGAAAAAAATAAAGGTAGGAGGAGTAGCATTATTTAATGGAATATTATTTAATTCTAAATATAGACAGGCTATAGTTCAAAGAAAAGAAAATAATGATATATCTTGTAGAACATACGAATATTCCAAAGATAAAAATATATTAAATAAAATCCCTATTTTAAGAGGAATATTGGGTTTATCTTCTCAAATAAATAATGCAACACCAGAATTTTTAAATTCAGCAAACGAGAAAAAATCTTTTAAACTAAGTACAGCATTTTTATATTTAATATTAATAGTTGTGTGTGTATCTATTCCAATTATTATATCAATATTTCTACCTAAAGAATATAGAAGTATTGGTGAATTTGTTATATTTATTATTGAATTTTTAGCATATCTTTTAATGCTAAAATCTACAGATGAGCTAGATGAGCTATTTAGCTATCATGGAGCAGAACATAAATTAGTAAATGCATATGAAAATCTAAATGTTTGCGATATAACACTTGAAAATGTAAAAAAGCAAAGTAGATTTCACAAAAGATGTGGTGGCAATTTTATAGTGTATTTTATAATATTAGCCTCTTTAAGTTTCTTTATTAATATTGACAACCTATTAATAAAAGATATAGTGTTAATTGCTGTTACAATATTAAATGTTGGCATTGCATATGAGATAGTAACAATTTTATCTTTACTTCCTAAGCCACTTGACATACTAAATGCTCCTGCAACTTTAATACAATATATAACTACCAAAGAACCTACAGATAAGCAATTAGAAGTAGCACTTTATAGCTTACTTGCATCTGTAAGAAAAGAAAATGGTATAGCTATATGTGAGTATGTAAAAAAATATGTAAGAGAAAATTTAAAAGATAAAGAATATGATGTTCAAGATATATATTCAATACTTGAATATATAACACATATTGATAGAAATAGATTATTTTTACAAAAAGATTCTATACTACTTAAAATATCTCAAGAAATACAAGCAGATAAACTTTTAAATAAATACTATAATGATAAATATCCACTTCAATATATTACCCATAAGCAGTATTTTTATAACGAAGAATACTATGTAGATGAAAATGTATTAATACCTAGACAAGATAGTGAAGTATTAGTTGAAAAAGCATTAGAGTATATTAATAATGAAGATATAGTAAATATAATAGACTTATGTACAGGTAGTGGAGCTCTTGGAATTTCAATAGCAAAAAACTCAGAAAAAGATGTAAATGTAAAGCTATTAGATATTTCTGATTCTGCTTTAAGGGTAGCAAATAAAAATATAAATAAAAATGGAGTATCAGATAAAGTATCTACATTAAAATCTGATTTATTAGAAGAAATAGATGAGTCAGATAAATATGATATGATTGTATCAAATCCACCATATATAAAAACAGATGTAATAGCTACATTACAAGAAGAAGTAAAAAAGGAGCCTGTACTTGCACTTGATGGTGGCAAAAATGGTTTAGATTACTATATTAGAATTATTAAAGAGGCAAAAACAATATTAAAAAATAATGGAATTATAATATTTGAGATAGGATATGATCAACTTGATGATATAAAAAACATAATTAAAGAAAATAACGAATTTAAACTACTAGAATCTGTAAAAGATTATGGTGGAAATGATAGGGTGGTAATATGTCGTTTTCAGGAGAAGTAAGAGAAGAAATATTAGAATATTATTCAAAAAGAAAAGAGCCATATATAATTAAAGCTGAAAGATTTGGAGAATATTTAACAGAAGCACAATATAAAAATGATTTACTAGAAGACTTTAGTGATTACTTTGAAATATCTAATTTAACAGAAGAAGAAATAAAAACAGTAATTAAAGGTGTTTTTCTAGCTAGTGGCTGTATTGTTGACCCAAATAATGATTATAGATTTGAGGCAAGTTTTAAAAACAAGTCATGTGCCGAATACTTTTTAGACTTATTATCATTATTAGACTTTACACCTAAACTAGTAAAAAGACCTAAAGCTGGAATATATGTTGTATATTTTAAAGAATCAGAGCAAATATCATATATGTTAAGTTTGCTTGAATCTAATAGATGTATGCTAAAATTCGAAGAAATTCGTGTTATTAAAGATGTAAATAATTCAAAAAACAGAATGAATAATTGTGAACTTGCTAATATGACTAAAGCTATAAATTCTGCATTAATACAATTAGAAGCTATAAAAAAAATACGTAGTAAAGGTAAGTTTTCAACTCTTTCAGAAAAATTAAAATATACTGCCTCTTTACGAGAGGAATATCCCACAGCTACTCTTGAAGAAATATCTTCCAAAACTGAGGGTAAAAATAAGATATCTAAATCTGGCCTAAAACATAGACTAGATAAATTAATACAAATAGCAAATGAATTATAAAGAAGATGAGTTAATCTTCTTTATTTTTATCTTTTTGTTAGCCTAAATTGCCTTGAAATGATAATATCTTTATGGTAGAATTAAAAAAGACTATAAAACTTAGAGGTAAATAGAATGAATCAAGATATAGGAATATATATACATATACCATTTTGTGTGCAAAAATGTTTTTATTGTGATTTTAATTCATATTCAAACAAAGATGATTTAATTGAAGAATATATATATGCTGTCTGTAATGAAATATTAGAAAACGCAGAAATATTAAGTCAATATAAAATATCAACTATATATATAGGTGGAGGTACACCTTCATATATAGATTCTAAATATATAAAACAAATATTAGATACTATATATATGTTTGTAGATAAAAATTACTTACAAGAAGTAACTATCGAAGTAAATCCTAATAGTATAACTAAAGAAAAAATTACAGAATATAAAGAAAGTGGCATAAATAGAATAAGTATTGGGCTGCAATCAACACATGATGATATACTTAAAAAAATAGGTAGAGCTCATACATTAAATGACTTTGAAAATGCTTTAAATGTTATTAATAATGCCAAAATAGATAATATTTCAATAGACTTAATATATCCACTTCCTGGTCTAAATATATCAAGATTTAAAGAAACTTTAGACTATATATCTAAACTAAAAGATAAAAATGTTAAACATGTTTCTATATATAACTTAGAAGTACATGAAAATACTAAATTAGCCTTTTTATTAAACGAAGGATATTTAACATTACCAGATGAAGATGAAGAATATGAGATGTATAAAATGCTAAATAGCTTCTTAAATGAGCAAGGATATAAAAGATATGAAATATCAAACTACGCAATAAATGGATATGAATCTAAACATAATTTAAGATATTGGAATCAAGAATTATATTTAGGCTTTGGAGCTGGTGCATCTAGTTTTTTTGGTGGAAGTAGATATAAAAATGAAACAGATATTAAAAAGTATATAAAATGTATAAATAACAATATTCCTGCTATTATAGAAAAAGAAGAATTAGACTTATTAGGACTAATGAAAGAGTATGTAATTCTTTCATTAAGAAAAATTAATGGACTAAATATTGATACTTTTAAAACTAAATTTAAAAAAGATATATATGAACTATTTTCAGAAGAATTAAATGAATTATTTAAAGATAATTTAATATATACAGATAATAAAAATATAATGTTAACAGATAGAGGATTAGAGGTAGCAAATTTAGTGTGGGAAAAATTTGTATAAATATGAGGAGAAGATATGGAAAAATTTTTAATAATTGATGGAAACAGTATTTTAAATAGAGCCTTTTATGGACTTTCTGGAACAAGAATGACTACATCTAATGGCATACATACCAATGCAATATTTGGTTTTCTTAATATTTACTATATGATTTTAGATAAACTAAATCCAGACTATATAGCTGTAGCTTTTGATTTAAAAGCACCAACTTTTAGACATAAAATGTATAGTGAATATAAAGGCACAAGAAAAGGAATGCCAGATGAACTAAAAGAGCAAGTACCAATAATTAAAGAGGTACTTAGAGCAATGAATATTCATATATTTGAACTTGAAGGATATGAGGCTGACGATATTTTAGGTACTATTGCCTCTTTAAATGAAAAGAATACTCAAAAAGATATATTTACATATATCCTAACAGGAGATAGAGATTCTTACCAATTAATATCAGATAAAACAAGTATAATCTATCCTTCTAATAAAATGGGAAAAACAGACTATACTATTTATACACCTGAATTATTAATGCAAGAAAAACAAATAGAGCCATATCAAATTGTAGATATAAAATCTCTAATGGGAGATGCTTCAGATAATATTCCAGGAGTAAAAGGAATAGGAGAGAAGACTGCTTATTCTCTTATATATAAATATACAACTTTAGATAATATATATAAAAATATAGATAGTCTTGATGCAAGTGAAAAAATAATTGAAAAATTAAAAAACGATGAAGAAATGGCAAGACTAAGTTATACACTTGCTACAATTAATAGAGAAGTACCAATTACATTAAATTATGACGAAAATAAAGTATGTGATGTAAATAAAGAGGCATTATATCCATTATTTAAAAAACTTTCTTTTAATAAATTTCTTAGTAAATATGATTTTGATAATGTAGAAGTTTTAGAAGAAACAACTATTAAAAAATCTAGCATAAATGTTAATGAAGAAAATATAATAATTATTACTAGTTCAAATATTAAAAATTATATTTTGGAAATTGAAGAAACACTAAATGAAGAATATTTTTCATATATATTAAATATATGTAATGAAAATCAAGCATTTTCAAGTATATTAGATATAAACGATAAAAACTTCTTAGCTATATACTCAAATGTAAAAGATAAATACTATATTATAAATTTAGATAGTCTAGCACAGGATAAAGAAACAACAAAATCTTTATTTATGAAATTTGCAAAATCTAATGGTAGAAAATTAGGATATAATATTAAACAAGATATAAGATTTATATTTACAAATATATGTGACGATATTGACAATTTTAGCTATGATTTATTACTTGCATGTTACTTGTTAGATTCGACTAGAAATTACAAATTTGATACCATTATGGACGAATTATATGGCATTATATTTAATATTGAGAGTAATAATAAAAACTCAGTACAACTTTCTTTATTTGAATCATTAGAAAATACTAATGTTACTATTAGCACAGAACTTGCTAAAAGTATCTCTTTAGCACTAAAAGGAATATTTAATTCTAAAGAAATTATAGATGAAAGACTTAAAAATGATCAAATGTTAGATTTATTTTATTCTATTGAAATACCACTATCCGAAACTTTAGCTAGTATGGAATCAGTAGGTATGTATGTAGATAAAGATAAACTAGACGAATTTGATAAAATAATATCTTCTAATTTAAGTGAATTAGAAAAAGAAATATATGAACTTGCTGGAGAAGAATTTAACATTAATTCTCCACAGCAATTAGGAGTTATATTATTTGATAAATTAAATTTACCTGGAAAGAAGAAGACTAAAACTGGATATTCTACTAACAAAGAAGTATTAGAAAAGTTAGAAGAATATCATCCTATTATTCCACTCTTAATTGAATATAGGCAGACAATGAAGTTAAAATCTACGTATGTTGATGGACTTAGACCAACAATTAAAGAAGATTCTAGAATTCATACTACATTTATGCAAACAGTTACTTCTACAGGAAGATTAAGTAGTGTAGAACCAAATTTACAAAATATCCCTATAAAATTAGAGCTTGGCAGTAAAATTAGAACTTTCTTTACAGCACCACAAAATAAATGTATAGTTGATGCAGATTATAGCCAAATTGAGCTTAGAGTACTTTCTCACATATCTAAAGATGAAGTTATGAAAAAAGCATTTATTGATGGTATAGATGTACATAAAGTTACTGCTTCACAAGTTTTTGGTGTTCCACTTGAAAATGTAACAAAGCAAATGCGTTCTAGTGCTAAAGCAGTAAATTTTGGTATAGTATATGGAATTAGTGAATTTGGTCTTGCTAAAAATATTTCAACATCATGGAGAGAAGCTAAAGAATATATAGATACTTATTTAGAAAAATATAGTGGCATACATAAATTTATGCAAGATATAGTAGCAGATGCTAAAGAGAAAGGCTACGTTACTACTTTATTCGGTAGAAGAAGATACATTCCTGAATTAAAAAACAAAAATAAAAATATAATAATGTTTGGTGAACGTATAGCTATGAATACACCTATTCAAGGAAGCGCAGCTGATATAATTAAAATAGCTATGAATAAATTATATAAGTCTTTAAAAGAAAATAATCTTAAATCTAAACTTGTTATGCAAGTTCATGATGAACTTATTGTTGAAACATTTAATGACGAAGTAGAGAAGGTAAAAGAGCTTATGCGTGAATCTATGGAAAATGTAATAAAGCTAGATATACCACTAGATATTGATTTAAATGTAGGAAATAGTTGGTATGAAGCAAAATAAAAAGGGGGATTAATGAAACATAAGGTTATATGGTGTTTTAGCATAATTAGTATAATTGCTATGTTTATTATAGGTATATATTCAATTAGAACATTTGTTTTTCCTACTAAATATTTAAAGCAAGTACTAATTTACTCTAATAAATATAATTTAGATCCATATCTTATACTTGCAATTATAAATACTGAGAGTAATTTTAATAAAGAGGCAACATCAATTAAAAATGCAAAAGGATTAATGCAAATTACAGACTCAACTGCAAAAGAAGTAAATGAAGTAACTAATTCTACTTCTGATATAAATGATACTTCTTTATATAATGAAGATATAAACATAGAAATTGGATGTAAGTATTTTGCCTCTTTAATAAGCAGATATAATGGTAATTACTACCTAGCAATATGTGCATATAATGCTGGAATAGGTAATGTCAATAGCTGGTTAAATGATAACAGAGTCTCTAGTAGACTAGATACTACAGATATTAAATTGCCTTTTGATGAAACGACAAAATACTTAAAAAAAGTAATAGTAAATTATGATTTATATAAAAAAATATATCCAAGTTTTTCTTAAAATAATTATAATATAACGGAAGAAATAAAAATTGTTCTTCCGTTTTTTAATGTAAAAAAATCTATTTATAGTAATTTAGTTAGCCTTAAAGGTAGACAAAATGCGTAGTTAGTGATATAATCAAAAAGTATTATGTAATAATTTTTGTATTATTATAAAAAAATAAAAGAAAATGGAGGGATAAAGTTATGAGTGGACATAGCAAATGGGCTAATATCAAAAGAAAAAAAGAAGCCACAGATACAAAAAGAGCTAATATATTTTCAAAATTAGGAAAAGAGCTTACTGTAGCAGTTAAAATGGGAGGTAGCCCTGACCCGAACGTCAATCGTAAATTAAGAGACGTAATTGCAAAATGTAAAGCTAATAACATGCCAAATGACAATATAAATAGATGTATACAAAAAGCAGCAGGGGATGCAAATGGTGCAAATTATGAAGAAATAGTATATGAAGGATTTGGACCATGTGGTGTAGCAGTAATTGTAGAAGCTACAACAGATAATAAAAATAGAACTGCAGCAGATGTTAGACATATATTTTCTAGAGCAGGTGGATCATTAGGAGTAAGTGGTTCAGTTGGTTATATGTTTGAGAAAAAAGGATATATACTAATTGAAAATAATGATTCAATAGACGAAGATGATTTAATGATGACTGTACTAGATGCTGGAGCAGAGGACTTTGTATCTGAAGAAGGATATATTGAAATAACAACTTCACCTGAAGCATTTTCAGATGTATTAGAAGCTGTACAATCAAAAGATGTAACTATAGTAGAGTCAGATGTCAGACAAATAGCTACAATGAAAAAAGAATTATCTGAAGAAGAAGAAGAAAAATTACAAAACTTCCTAGACAACCTAGATGAAAATGACGATGTTCAAAATGTTTGGCATAATGCAGATATATAGAAATCACATAAATTTGTAATAAATTTGAAATAAAGTATTGACTTTACATAACCAAAGTGTTATAATAATATTGTAGATTGTTCTATGTTATGTAAAGGAGGTTGTTGTTGAGTATGTATTATGATAATAAATTTGGATTTTATGTTAAACAATATGGTACACAAATAGTTGTTGGTATTATATGCTTAATTATAGTTCTATCTGGTTTATTCATATACTTTAAAATTAACAACAAGACTCAAGCTGGTTCAACAGTTCTAAGTAGTTCAGTAGAAAACAATGTAGAAACAAATGACCAACAAAATGTAACAGAAGATGACTCTATTCTACCAGAAGAATTAAGAAACCTTAACGCTGGTGATAAAGTAAGTGTTAAAGTTGCTACTGTAGAAGACGGTGGTGTCTTAGTTGTATTATCTGGAGATAAAAGAATAAAAGCTAAATTAATCGGTGCAGATTTCTCAGAAATTATGCCTGATACATTATATTTTATGAATGAAACATTAGAAGGAAAATATGTAGATATTGCTTTTGATGAATCAAAAGTTTCTAATGGATATGCAATGTTATATGTATATTTAGATAACGATACATTATACAATGCATCTATTCTAAAAGAAGGAAAACTAGTATTAGATTCCTCTTTAAATAAAAAATCATTACAATATAATAATTTAGCAGAATCACAAGCATATGCTAAACAAACATTAGCAGGTGTTTGGGGACTTAAATAAGCATGCCGAGCTAGGGAAAAACCTTAGTTTTCATATATCAACCTCTTATGATCGCCTCTATAGCAATGTAGAGGCATCTATTTTGTTTACTACAAGTCTAAGTATTAACTTAGGCTTGTTTTATTTTGTATTACTTGACATAAAATTAATTGTGTGATATTATATTTACGCATTAATCTTATTTAATCAAAATTTTAATAAATATAGGAGGATTATTATGGGACATAATAATAATGAAAAAACCTCATATTGTAATTTATCTAATAATAAGTTTCTTATATTTTCGCATAAATGCGATATAGATCGGTATGGGATGTGTAATATTACTTAAACTAGCAAATAGAAATATCGATTTTGTATTATGTGAAAATAATGAAACAGACATAAAATTTAAGGAATTTTATGATAATAACAAACTTTTATCTTATGAGCGTATATTTATTACAGATTTACATTTAAATAAAGATAATTTAGAGCTAATTAATAATAATTTAAAGTTAAAAGAAAAAACTATTATTATTGACCATAATGAAAGTGCTCTAAAGTATAATTCATATGAATTTGTAAATATTGTAATAGAAGAAAAGGGGATAAAAGTATGTGCTACTTCTTTATTATATAATTATTTGTTAAATAACAATATGTTAAAATCATCTGTAGCAATTAATACTTTTTGCGAAGCTGTAAGAAAGTACGATACTGGTCAATGGAGATGTGATAAAGATAATGAGCTTCCTAGAGATTTAAGTCTACTTTTTGAATATTTTGGTAAAAATCAATTTATTCATAATATGTATTATAAGTTAAAATGCTCAAAAAAGTTTTATCTTTCAAGAAAAGAAAGATATATTATTAGTGTTAAAAAGAATACTGTTAAAGAAAAAATTGAGCTATATCTTAAGAATTTCATTATAAAAGATATGTTTGGATATAAAGCAGGTATTGCATTTATATCATATGAATATAGAAATGAAATAGCTCAGTTTTTAAGAGCAAATACTAACTTATATCATATAGACTTTGTTATCTTAATTGCAACTAACCATAATTCTGTATCACTAAGAAATGTTAATCCAAATGTTAATGTTAGACCAATAGCTGAAAGATTTGGAGGAAATGGTCATTTTGGTGCAGCAGGTATAAATCTTTCAAATAGTGAAAGTATGGATGAATTACTAAAAATTATATTATCAGATGATAATAAAAAATAAGGCTTTAAAAAGCCTTTTTTCTTTTACCTATTTTCATGCCTTAATTGACATAATAAAAGTAGAGTGATATAATATTAGGGCATTTAACTTATATACTTAATTGAATAATTTTAATAAGGAGGGGTTATAATATGAGTGTTTTACCTATTTTATTATTAATATTCTTTTTTGTAATTATTGGAGTAGTACTTAGTTCTACTTATCCTACTAGTATATATGAAAAGCAGGAAAAAGAGTATTTTAAAAGGCAAAAAAACTATTACAAAAACATAAATAGGCTAATTAAAAAGTATACTAAATATGTAAATGGCAAAGGGAAGCCATTATCTGCAGATGATTTAAAGACTTTAAAAAGATACGTTATAAACGACATTAAAGATAATCCAGATAGCAATATGAAAATATTATATGAATATATTGAAAAGGAAGATAGCTTAGATTATAGCGATGATTTACTTGCATCTTTTTTTAATGACGAAAAAGATAAAAATAGCAATAATATCAATTCATATAATTTACAATTTGAAGATATCGATTATACTAAATATAATGCTAAATCTAATTCAAAACATAAAATATCAGATAAACTATATAAGTATTGTGAATGTTTGACAGATAAAAAATATGAATATAACCCTGCAATAGGCAGAGAAAAAGAATTAGAAGAACTAATGATATCAATACTTACTCCAAATAAATCTAGCATAATACTTGGAAATTCTGGAGTTGGAAAAACATCTCTTGTTGAAGGATTAGCATATAATATTCAAAGAAATAATGTTCCTGATGCTTTAAAAGATTATGTTATATTGCAAACTAGTGCTGCTGTTTTAAATAGTAATTGTTCTTTAAATGGAATGCTTGAAAAAAGAGTTATTGAGCTTTTTAACTTACTTAAAGAGGAAAAAAACGTTATATTGTTTATTGATGAAATTCATACTTTTATTGGTACAGGAAAAAGTTTTGATCATAATTCTTTAGATATTGCTAATATAATAAAGCCATTTATTGTATCTGATGATGTTATATTAGTAGGTGCTACAACTAATTTAGAGTATAATGAGTTTATTTCTTCAGATAAAGCATTTGAAAGAAGATTTCAGATAATAAATATTGATGAGCCAAAAGATAAAAATTTACTAAATATTATACAATATACTATTAAAAAATACTCTAAAATATATAACGTAAAAGTTAAAGAGGATATATTAAATAATGTATCCCATCAACTACTTAATCTTACATCAAAAGATTATAGAAATATAAATAATAAGTCATATAATCCAGACTTAGTTATATCAATTATTTCTAAGGCTTTTGGCTATGCTAGACTATATAACTTAAAAGAAATTACAATAAATGAATTTGCTAAGGCATATAATACATCAAATAAGGTTAAAGGAGCTTTTAAATGTATAAAACAAACTAATATTTCTAATAAAATTATACATGTAAAATTTTAAATATTTAAAGAGGTAATTATCTCTTTTTATTATTGAAATAATATATAAGATAAAGTATAATATTAAAGTAGTAAAGGAGAGATATTTATTATGGAGAAAGAAAAGTCTTGTGGAGCTGTCATATATAACCAAAATAACGAAGTTTTAATTGTAAAGCATAATGCTGGTCATTGGGACTTTCCAAAAGGTCATATGGAGGCAAATGAAACAGAAGAACAAACTGCTATAAGAGAAGTAAAAGAAGAAACAAATATTGACGTAGAACTTTATACAGATCATAAGTATATTACTCATTACTATCCTAAAGAAAATGTATATAAAACTGTTGTATTCTTTCTTGCAAAAAATAAAAGTAATGTAACAATAAAGCAAGATAAAGAAATTGCAAATATTGGCTGGTTTAATTTTGATGATGCATTAAATATTCTTACTTATGATATAGCTAAAGATGTTCTTAAAAAATCATATAAAGATTTAAATAATTTAAAATAGACAAAAATAATTATAAATAATAAATAGTAAATTAATTAGTTAATTGATTAATTTCAATGTATAATTCTTATATAAAGAGGCAAGATAAAAGAGCAGGTTACTGCTCTTTTATGCCTGAAACAGATTTGTTTCTAGGATCTTGTGATATATATAAATAGGTATAACATTAGACACACTGTAGCTTTTTCCAGATTCTAAATATAATTTAGAAAATATCTTAAACTAATAAGATTAAAAGTACAGCTTAAGCATCTAACATTATAACTAGTGTTTTTTATCACACAGATAAATTTATTATTAAATTTAATAATTATTATATATGGGGTTATATTAATTACTCCTAGTCAAATCAGAATACCTTGTGTATTATAACACCCATTAAAATAAAAGTCAATAAAAGAAGATAATATTTTTTATAACTTATGCGATAGGGGAGCAAATTGACAAAATAAGCCATTTTTATAATTAAGATTAATAATTTTACCAAAAATTAATTAAATTTGATTTTAAAGTTAAAAAAATTAAAATTCGCATAAAGATGAAAAGAGAAATAAAATTTTACTTAACGAAAATAAAAAAATTAAAAAACAATAATAAATGAAAAAAATAATTTATGCTTTAAAGATAGATAAGTTATGAAAGAGAGAGGGTACTTTAAAGGCATTTACAAAATTACACGATTGCGCAAAATAATAATTTTGCGAAATTAAGGGGAGATTTTATTGACTATTGTTATTACATATGATAATATTACAGTATCAAAGGCTTTGAATATTATTTTAGTTATTACTTATAATATTTAGCTTTTAAATTGACAAAATAAGCCATTTTTATTTTTTTGACAACTAGTTACATTCCTATAATTTTTAGTTTTACCTTTTTATTATATAAATTATTATAACTTTTATATAAAATTGTGCAAAATTTTAAATTAACCATTTTAACCGTTTTTTACTGACATGTAACTATATACCTTAACTAATAAAAATGTCTTAAAATCGAAATTTGGGCGTCGTTTTTTTGGAGGTTTTTATATGTATGATGATATACCAGATTTTTTAAAAGAATTCTTATTATATATGCAAAATATTAAAAATAGATCTAAAAGTACGATTCGTGAATATCATTATGATTTACGAGACGCATTTAGATTTTTAAAATTGTTTAAAGATAAAAATATTAAGTTTAAAGATATTAATGATGAAGTTATAGAAAAAACAGATATTTCAGAATTAAATATAAATTTTGTTAAAGAAATTGAACTTACAGATTTATATGAATATCTAAATTACTTGTCGAACATCCGTTCAGATAAACCAACAACACGTGCTAGAAAAATTGCCGCATTAAAATCTTTTTTTAATTATATGACATTTAAACAAAAATTTTTAGATAAAAATCCAGCCGTTGAATTAGAAACACCAAAATTATCTAAAAGATTACCTAAATATTTATCATTAGACGAAAGTGTCACTCTCCTCCACTCCATCGATGGAAAATTTGAAAAAAGAGATACTTGCATTATAACTTTGTTTTTAAACTGTGGATTACGTCTCTCTGAGCTTGTAGCAATCAATTTTAAGGACATAAGAGATGACACCCTACATGTAGTAGGTAAAGGTGATAAAGAAAGGTCTGTATACCTTAATAACGCGTGTCAGAAGGCTTTAGAGGAATATATAAGCATACGTCCAAAAGATGTTAAAGATCGTGATGCACTATTTGTATCTGAGCGTGGCACTAGAATTGGTAAAAGAACTGTTGAAATGATGGTAAAAAAATATATAACACTTGCAGGTCTTGACCCGAAAAAGTATTCACCACATAAATTAAGACATACTGCTGCTACTTTAATGCACAAATATGGTGGTGTTGATATACGTTCTTTACAGCAAATATTAGGCCATGAAAGTGTTTCTACAACTGAAATTTACACACATGTTGATAGTGAACAAGTTAGAGAAGCATTAGAAAAAAATCCTTTAAACAACATGTAATTGCCTCTTTAATTGAATAAGTATAAATATAAGAAGTTATTTAACAATATAATATAAAATAACTTAAAAATAACTAAATAAAAAGACAAGGAGAAATTAATCTCCTTGCTTTTTTAAAGACGTAAAAACTTTTCTTAAGGAAAATTGCTTTTCATAAGAAGCTACTTGTTTCTTTCTTTTTAGTTCAATCATGTTATCAAGCGAATTAATATAATGTTGAAATTGACAACATATACAAAAATATGCCTTTCTTAGCTCTATACTTTTTGTAGTACCTTTTATACTATCTATATTAGGTACTTTTAACTCAGATAAAGAGCCTATGAAATCAACATCATTATCACTGATTGCATCCTCACTATTACATACTCTATATGCAATAGTAGATAATACGTTATAATTTGCTAATCCTTCTTTTTGTAGAGCCTCTAATTCAGTTAAACTCAACTTTAAAAGATAGTCGTAATTAGGAATAAAAGAAAGACCTCTTATATAATGGACATTAGATAAATCTTCTATCTTATAATATCCTTCCTCGTCGCAGTCACCTTTTAAAATCGATTCCTCCTGAAAAATACTTTCCTTAACAAAATCTTTAATGCTAACAAGTGTCAGAACATCTTGAGCATGGATATAAGCAAAAAGCTTTCCATCTTCAATTCTAATTTTCTTCATGATATTAATCAGCCTCCAATCAATAATATACTTATATTATAGGACATTTATATGTGCTATTTAATAATTATAACATATTTTACATAATTTGGCAAACAAAAAGGGGATAAAATTATATTATCCCCTACTTTGCATTATTTAGTAATTGATGTAACTAAATAATAATTATCTGTATATTCTGCTTCTATTGTTACTTTATCTCCTATTTTATATAGAACTTGATTTCTATTATTTAGTATAGAAGATACAAATAAGTCATCATATCCTTCTAACTTATAATAAAAGTAAGTAGTAGAATTTTCAACAGCAGTATATACTTCTGTAATTTTAGCAGTTATCTTTGAGTCTTTATCTTCGCTACTTATTGTTCCTTTATTTGAAACAGCTTTTTTATACAGAGCTAATGCTTCTTCTTTAGTTGACGCTTGTGTAGCTATAGTATAGTTTTTTACATTAACAAAACTATATGCTTTATTCGTTCCAGTTTTGTCTTTTAAAGCAATTAAATATGTCTCTACACCATCTACATTAACTACAAATGGATAAGAGGCTGTATAGCCATAATTTTGAACTAAAGCTTCAGCACTAGATTGAGCAGATGATTCTTCAGCACCAACACAACTATAAAATGTAGTTTTACCAGTTCTAGGATTTATAAATAGAAATCCTAAATTAGATTCATCGTTATTTACTGATGTAACACCAGTAAAATATTCAATTCCATCTTTAGTCCTTATAGAACTATAACCATAATAACTAGAATCAGAATATGAATAAGATAAGCTCTTTACATTTTTTTGTGAAAAAATACTATTAAAGAATCCATCTACATAAGTATAATTGTTTTTAGCTAAATCCATCATATGAATTACAGAATCTGCATGTTCTATCCATTCGGGTAATGTATCAGCCATATATTCTTCAATATTACCACTTATTGCATTAACAACAAGTATCTTATCTAATACTTTTCCTGAGAATAGTCCTATTGTAGTCCTGTATGTTGGTACAATATAATATGGCATTCCTTCTTCATCTATTTCAAATTGCTCTTTACCTAAAATAGCACTAGGATAATTAGCTCTAATATGTCTTGTTAGGTCATAGCTAAATATAGCAGAAGGTGAATATTTTATTTTATCATCTAATGTTATAAGTTTAGCTTCTTGTGTCTTACAATCAACAAGAACATATCCAGATATTCCGTTATTTCCCCATGCTTTAATTATTGATGCATATTCAAGTGGAGATACTCTATATGTTTTTCCTTGATAAATAATCATATTATATTCATCAGATATAACATATTGAGAAACATTGTCTATTTCTCCCATAACTCTTGAACCAATGTTATTTGCTGTACTTACATCCATTATATCTGCATCTAAAGCACCAGGTATATCTTCACTAAAGTTTCCTTCTTGTATAGTAACTAAGTTCTTATATGAATTCGCCCTAAAAATAGGAGTTGAGAAAAAGCCTACTATTAGTGGTAAACATATAAATATAGCAAGAAGTCCAATTAATGTTACCTTTCCTACAGTAATTAGCCTGTCATTATCAAAATCATAAGTATAAGCTACAAATAGTCCCGCACCCGCTGTAAGAATAAGTGCTATTCCAATAAATAATATTGAAAATAATGAATGTATTGTAAATGGCAATAGCACAAAGTATTGCAATATTCCTGCAAGTATTACGACAATCAAAGACGCTCCAAAAATTTTCAAAAATTTCATTTTAAACCTTTCCTTTCCTAAAGCAGATTTTAATCTGCTTTATATAAAATTTTTTTACATCAATTATTATAACATACTTTACATAAAAGTTCAATAAATATAATAATAAAGAGGCAGTTTTTGCCTCTTTATTTGTAGCGTATTTATATAATGTACTTATATGCTTTTTACATATTATCTTTATATTTAAATATATTTAGTATTTCAGCCGCATCTGCTGTATCTATTACTCCATTACCATCCATATCTCCTACAGCAATATCTTCTTCTGTCGCATTGCGATATTTAAATAAGTTTAAAGCTACTGCAGCATCTGCTGTATCTACATTACCATTTCCATCTAAATCTCCCATTATTTTTTCTTGTTCTGAATCAAGATTGAAACTGATTGATACAGTATCATTTACACTTCTATATGATAAGCTATTATTTGCATATTCGCTTATAAAGAAATCTCCTTTATATGTTGCATATCTTTCTACTTCGTTTCCATAGTTATCTGTAAAGTTTACTAAAACTCTGTAACTTTCATTGCTACTTACGTCTAAGTCATATATTGTTAGATAATATACGTCACCATCTTCATATGTATCAACCTCAGTAGTAGCAACTATGTCACCATTGCCGTTTACTAGATTTACTACTGGTTTTTCTTTTAATACTTCAACTTTTCCATTGTAATTGTGATTTATTCTTATTGAGCCTATTAAAGATAATTCTGCATCATCTTCAAACTCATCTCCAGCATAGCCACCAAATTCTTCATCTAAATCTAAACACATTAGACCATTAGTATGTGGCAAAATTGTATTAAATTGTAAATCTAGAAGCTCAACTGTATATTCGTCATCTTGTGTAATAGAATTCGATTGTTGTTTTCCTCCTGGAGCGAATGTTAAAGCGAAAACACAACTACATACTACATTAAGTACCATAGCAAATGTTACTATTGCAATCAATCTTTTACTAGTCTTTTTCATATAATCATCACTCCTTTATATGATTATATTATCATTAAAAAAAACAATTTTCAATAGTATTTTAATAAATTTTTAGCTATTTTTAGCTATTTTTTTTAATAAAGAGGCAAAAAGTACATAAAAAAAGAAATAGCAAATTATATTTTTACTATTTCCTCTTTATAACTTATATATTATTTACTTCCATATTTAAATACATTTAGTATTTCAGCTGCGTCAGCTGTATCTATTATTCCATTACCGTCCATATCTCCTACAGCAATATCTTGTGCTGTTGCATTGTTATATTTAAATAAGTTTAAAGCTACTGCAGCATCTGCTGTATCTACTTGACCATTTCCGTCTAAATCACCTTTTTTAAACTTTAATACTTCTATTTCGCAAGTTGCAGATTTTCCATCAGAAGTAATAGTTATAATAGCTGTACCTTCACCTACAGCTGTAACAACACCACTATCATTTACTGTAGCTACTCTATCATTATTACTTTTATATGTTATTTTACCTTTTACTGGATTTAAAACTGTAACTCTGACTGTTCTATTTACAGTAGTTGTAATTTTGCTATCTTCAAGTGTTAATACAGCATCATTAAATTTAACTGTAACTTTACAAGTAGCTGTTTTATTTCCAACTCTTGCTGTTATGGTAGCCATACCAACGCCTTTACCTGTTACAACACCATTTGAATCAACTGTTGCAACATTTGGGCTATCAGATTCCCATGTAACAGTTTTATCTGAAGTTGTATTAGCAGGTTTATATGTTACAGATAATTTTACTGTATCTTTTACATATACTTCTGCACTATTTGGTAATGATATACTAACTAATTTTAAAGGATCATCTACTTTTATTTTCCAAGATAAAGATGTATTTCCTAAAGTTGCAGTTAATTCTGCTTCTCCATCACCTACTGCTGTAACAACACCTTCAGTATCTACAGTAAATACTTTAGTATTTGAAGATTTCCATGTAACATTTGAAGGTAATATTGTAGTTGTTTCCATTCCTTGTGCATAAGTTCCTACATTTATTAAACTTACTTTAGTAGGTTTTTTAGTTTCACCTACTTTTAGTTCGTTAACATCATCAAATCCTGTTACTTTAAGATCTATAACACTTACCCAATGAACAACACCTTGACTATCTTTATAATGTGCTCTAAAGTCTGGGTCTATTTCAACATCTTGAGTAACTTCTTTTTCTCCAGAATATCCAGGATCATTTGTTGAATCATTAACAGAAAATTCTTGTATCCAGAATATTTGACCATTTTGCCAATATACACCAACACCGATTGTTTTATATGAGCCATTTACAATTTGCGCCTTATGTCCAGGAGAAGCCATCCATTCTGCTACAATGCTTTGAGGAGTCATTCTACCATGTGATCTTGCTAAGTTTTCAGCACCAATACGGATGTTTCCAGATTCAGTTTGTACACCATCTACCCATCCCATAGGTCTATCATGTGAACAATAAACAGATAGTTCAGCTGCTCTTATCATTGCAGCATCCATTAATCCTTTGTCTACTTTTAAAGGTTTTAATCCTAATTTTTGTCTTTCAATATTTGTAAATTTTACTACTTCGTATGCATAGTCGTAATCATATAGTCCTGTTATAGTAACTTTTGTTTTTTCTACTGCGTTTGCAATAGGTGTTATAGTTAAAACTAATATCATTATAACACTAAATACTTTCATCATTTTTTTCATGTACATACACATTCCTCCTAAAATGACAACTATATTATATACTATTTTTTACGTTTTTGCAACATTTTTATGTAAATTTACTATTTTTTTATGTAATCTTTTTGCAATAGTTACTAATTGTATTTAAATATATTTAGTATTTCAGCTGCATCTGCTGTATCTATTATTCCATTTCCATCCATATCACCAATTTGCATATCTTCTTTTGAATAATTTTTATATTTGAAGATATTTAATGCTACTGCAGCATCTGCTGTATCTATTTCTCCATTTTTATCTAAGTCACCCTTTAATATTCCAGTTCCAACTTTTATTTCTTTACTTACTTCAATATCTCCTAAAATATCAAGTGTTTTATTGGCACTTACTAATCCTTTTATTTTTATTTTAATATTACAAGTACCATCACGCTTAGCATTAAATGTATAAGTCTTCGTATTTATTCCTTTGGATTCGTCAGTAGAGTCCCACCATAAATTTTCTATTAAAGGGTCGCCTGAAACATATTCTAAAACATTTCTATTGTATTCTACTACTATACTATCATATGCAGCTACATATTGTCCAAAGTCTAAAGTTATTGTTATTTTTTTATTTACATCTACAGTATTATTAGATTTTATTTGCACGGCATTAATATTATTTATACAAAAAGTTAATAGATATAATATTAAAATGACCTTAAAAATATGATTTTTCTTTACTAACATGTTACCTCCTTACACCTATTATATATCATTAAATTAAAAAATTTTCAATAGATAAACAAATAAAGAGGCAATTTGCCTCTTTATTTGTAGCGTATTTATATGTACTTGTATGCTTTTTATACATTGCCTTTATATTTAAATACATTTAGTATCTCAGCTGCATCTGCTGTATCTATTATTCCATTTTCATCCATATCACCTATAGCTATATCATCTTCTGTAAAGTTCTTGTATTTAAATAGGTTTAAGGCAACTGCAGCATCTGCAGTATCTACTTGTCCATTTCTATCTAAATCTCCTTTTAAGACACCACTACCTTTTATTATTTCAAAATCTGCTGTAGCACTTCCTTCTTTATAGTTGTTAGTCTTTGCAGAAACTGCTTTTACAGTATATTTTCCTATAGTAGTTGGTACTTCTTGGCTATATTCTGTATCTGGTTTTCCTTGCTCTTTATAATAATATGTAATAGTAGCACCAAATTTGTTTTTTACTACCTTAACATTTGGTTTTCTTCCTTCTTCTATATTGCTACATGTAATTTCTAATTCATTTTCAGCAGGTAATATGCTAAATTTTGCCCATATTGTTCTAGTTTTGTAATTATAGTTTTTAGGTACACTAACAGATACTTGTACATAATATTCTCCTGCATCTTTAGGCTCAGTTGTTGAAGCACCAGTTGTAGATTTAGTAGTATTATATTTTTTGCTTACTATATTATATCCTGAATTGTTTCCAATAAGTTCTATATTTAATGGTTCAGAATATACACTATCTTTTACATTTATTGTAAAATCACTTTTTATTTTATTTATTGTAAATTTTTTTTCTGTTGTACCAGAATATTTATTTATTCCTTTTACGATTACTTTAGGTGTTGTAGTATGTGCATTAATATTATCTTTATATTCTACTGTATAATCTGTATTTGGTTGCAATATAACTCCACCATCTACTACTACAACTTCTGGTGTTTTTGGCTCTCCATCATAATCATATACAGATTGTTTTAATACTATCATTCCTGGTAATATAACATTTGGAGTTTCTGGAGTATATGTTTCATATGATTTACTATTTGTTTGTGCCCATGTTTGTGCTGGTGAATTTTCTACAACATAGAAATTTACTTTATTTGATGATCTAAATGCATTAGCATCAATATCTGACATACTAGATGGTATCATAACACCAGCTAAATTTCCACAAGCAAAAAATGTATCATTTTTTAAACTTGCATTACATCCTTCTTCAAATTTTACATATCTTACATATGAATTTTCAAAAGCTGCATTTCCTATTTCAGTAACAGATTTTGGTATATTTATTCCATACATATTGCAGTATGCAAATGCATGTGGCTCTATTGTTGTTACTTTATCTCCCAATACTACACCTGTTAATTTGTTACATTTATAAAAAGCATTTTCCTTTATTGTTGTAACATTATCATCTAAAACAACTACTCCTTCTTTACCTGGAGCACATAATATTACTTCTGTTTTATCTTTGTTATATAGTATTCCGTCTTCAAATGTATAATGCTCATTTTTAGGGTCTACATTAAATGTTGTTAAACTTTCACATTCACTAAATGCATATTTTCCTATTTCTTCTAAACTTTCAGGAATGTTTATTGTTGTTAAGTCTTTACAATCAGCAAATGCATAATCACAAATTTTCTTTACTGTACTTGGTAGTGTAACAGTTTTAATAGCTGGTGCACCAGGTGTTCTTGCAGGTCTTTCAAATGAATATTCACCTATTACCTCTATTGGATAATCTGCTTTTCCATCTATTCTTTCTCTTGAAAATTTATCTGGTACTGTAATATTTTCTTCAAAGCCATTATATTGTATTAAAAGAGGTGCTTTTGTATCTGCTTCCCAGCCAAATGTAAAGCCTCCTTCTTCTTTTTCTATTGTGTATGTTCTTGGTGCAGGTTCGTTATATCCAGCATCTATTGTGTAAACCTCACCATCTAGCATTGCTGTAACATTTCTGTGATTATTTCCAGCTCCTGGCTCAAATGCAGCATATCTTTCGTATGCTTTTATACCTACCATTTTACACATATTTATTATTGTCTGTGAACTTGCAATACAGTCTCCTTGACCTCTTAGTGGCATATATCTGTAGTCTGCTGTACCGCCATATTCATATTTAACTACAAAATCACAAATTTTTTCTATTTTTTGACGGTCAGTCATTGAATCATTTATATTTGCTCTTACATATTCTCTATGCATATTATCTATATATGTATCTAAATAATCATGAACATTTACTTTTACTTCAAAATCTTCATTACCAACAGAAACTGTTACTATACATTCTCCTGCCATGTAATCTCCAAAAGTGTTTCTTAGTGATATTAAACCATCTTCTGATATTTTTAAAATAGTTTGTCCTACTGTATCAGTTGAATAGTCTGGTATTATATTTGTTCCTGTAACACTTAATTGATATGAATCTTTATATTCAGCTGGAATAGTTACACCCAACTCTTTTGCAGAGTCATCTAAAAAGTATAAATCTATTTGATTTGTATTAACTTTCACTTGACTCTGTGCGGCAAAAACATTATAACACGCAACAATTCCTAATGATAAAATGAATACACATAATAATAATTTTACCTTTTTCATATATCTTTCTCCTTTACAACCATATAATATTTATATATCACTAAAAAAATAAATTTTCAATATAATTTTATAATAATAGCTTAATAAAAAGTAACAAAAAATTAAAATAAAACACTAAAATAAAGAGGCAAATTGTCTCTTTATTTATAGCGTATTTATATGCTTTTTTATACATTACCTTTATATTTAAATACATTTAGTATCTCAGCTGCATCTGCTGTATCTATTATTCCATTTTCATCCATATCTCCTATAGCTATGTCTTCATCTGTAAAATTCTTGTATTTGAATAGGTTTAGAGCTACTGCAGCATCTGCTGTATCTACTTGTCCATTTCTATCTAAATCTCCTTTTAGATAATCTGATACAGTAAAGTTAATTGTATATTCTCTTTCAAGACTTGAAGAATATTCTGCATCAGGTACATATCTAGATGGATTAAATACTACTTTTACTTTTGCAGTTGCTTTTCCATTATTTAATGTTACTGTTACATCATTTGCTTTTGTATCTAACTCATAATCTTCATATTTGTTTTGATCTAATACATAGTCCATAAATAATTTTGATTCAGTTGTTATTTGAGCATTTTTTGGTGTTGTTGGACTTAATGCAACATTATATGTATATTTATCTTTATCAAAATTTGCAATTTTTACAGCTTCTTGTCCATTTACTTTATAACTCATATTATTAATTCTTAAATCTCTATATATAATTGAGTATAAATAGTATTTTATGCTATGCTTTTCTTCTAGGTTTGCTGATTCAACACTGTATTCGCCTAATTGTGTAGACATACTTTTTACATACCATGGAACAGCACATGGTATTACTAGACCTTTAGCAGCATCAGTTTTGTCATATTCTTCCATTTCTTTTACTATTTTTTCTTGTTTTGCTATTTCTTGTTTTAGCATATCTATTAATCTTTGACTTCCAGCTTTACTTTCGCTTGATGAGTCACCTGAACTTGCTATACCTTCAAGTTGTGTTATAAACTTATTCTGAGCTTTAATAAAATAATCTGCTGTATATTTTTCTAATAAGTTTCTGTCTAAATTTGGATTTAACATTCCTGTCTTTGTGTATAATTCTTTAAACTCAGATTCTACATCTTTTGTTATAAATATTCCATTTACTGTTAATATATTATTGTTAAATGTTACATTAGTTGTATTTTGTGCTAACTTATTTAAAGTTGTTTTATAGTTCTTTTCTAAATCCATTGAATATCCATCTGGAAATGAAATGCTTGATGGAATTGTCAACTTTTCATTATCTACAATTATTCTATACTTATTATGAAATTCAAATGTAGTTGAAGTTTTTACATCTGCATATACTGTATTTATTGTTAATACTAAAGAAAACAATATAAGCGATAACGCTATTCTAACCTTTTTTTTCATATTATATATTCCCCCTATATCTCTCTTTTTTTATTATCTCATAAACAAAAATTTATTTCAATATATATTTAATATAAAATTTAGTGAAAAAATTAAAGAAAAAATATAAAAAATAAAGAGGCTAATAAGCCTCTCTAATAGCAAAATAAGTAATAGTTTTTCCTCTACTTATTTGTATTTTTACTTTTCTATTTAAAATTTTTGAAAAATAATATTCAATTTCATGTGTAATTTGGCTAAAAAGTTTTATTATTTTTCTATATTCTTTCATATTTCCAACATATTCAAAGGGAATACTAGAATTTAAAATAGTATTGCTTCTTTTAGCTTCATCTACTTCAAGTTTTAAATTTATATATATGTTTCTAATGCTTTTTACTATTTCATTTTCATCACTATTTTGAGGTAATTCTATTATGTCTTCTGCAAGAATTGAATAAGAAATATCATTAACTTTAAGTTCCTCTTTTTTGTTTAGTCCCCTATTTTTCAACTTGCATAAGTATATATTATCTTCACGATTTAAGTAATTTCCGAAAATAATATTTATTAAGTAATTCTGTAATAATATCACTTCTTTCTTTATCTGTTAACTTCCTTGTTGTACCATAGATTAATATGTTTTTATCATATACGTTAAATATTATATCTGCATACCACATATTTACTTCATCATCATATTTAATTTCACTAGTAGATTTGCTTATACTAACTACTTTACTCATAATATCCCTCCTTATATTTTTTTCTCTATAACATAAGTTAAATCTTTAGATATTTTTCTTAGTGAGTCAATATTTACAACACTTCCTGGAAAATCTTTAATTGAATATAAAATATGTCTTAACATATCTCTATAAAACCTTTGATATTGTCTATCGCAGTTTTTTATTTCTAATTGAGTAACATTTGGATTATTTGCAAATTCTAGTATCTTATCCTTATTTTCTCTTAAATTAGTAACAATTTTATGCTCGTTTTCTACTTTAGGATAATCTAGAACTAGTTTAGCAATTACAGAATGCCACATACTAAAAGAAGCCATATAATTTTCATTTTCACCATTAAATGCAATTCTATACTTATAATATTTCTTCAAATTATCTAAAGCCAAACCAGTTATTCCGTCATACTTTTTTTCTACCTCCTGAAAGAAATACCTATTTAAGAAGTTATTAATTGCATTAATTTTCTCTTTATCAGAGCTCCCGAACAGCAATATTACTTACCCTTACAATACCTTTTTGTTCAATAATGTAGTAACTTGCCCTTTTACTTTCTCTTTTTTGTTCTTGATTAATCATAGAACTTTACCTCCTTTTTATTAAAATTTAAGTTATATTAAAAATTGTATTAGTATTTTACCACATGGTATTTTTTATGTCAAGAACATATAAAAAGAAACTAGAATATTCTAGCTTCTTTTAGTAAATGCTATTATAGCTAATTTTTTATCTAGTGCAAAGTCTATTTTTTGGTCTAAATTATTTTTGCACAATATATAGTTTACAAAATATTTTAAGTCAAACCATTGTTCAAAAGATAATTTCCCCTTAATTTCAATGTTAGTTCCTATAGCATTTTCTTTTTGCTCTTTTAGATACTCATTAATATCAAGTAGATTTCTAAATAACAAGTTTGATGTAGATTTAGAGTATTTAGAGTTTAAATATTCAGTCATTATATTCTTTTTGCCTTCTACATCATACTTAACATTGTTATTATCCTTAACATTAGTTGTATCAACAAGTATAAAAGATTCTAAATATAAAGCTATAGATGCGTGAAATATAGATTTTAAAAATGTTGTGTATTCTTCTAGTATAGCTTCAATTACAGCAATTCTTTCTTCCTCATCTAGAGAAAATACTTCTGTCTTGTTTTCCTTATGTGTTACCTCAATTATTCCCTCCTCTGGAAGAAAATACAAAATTAATTCCTTTCCATTATCTAGCTTTAGCTCTCCAGATACAGCTTTAGACCTACTAAGAGCTGTCCTTTTAAAAAAATAACTTTTCAATGTAAATATGGCTTTCATATATACACTCCTCCCTTATAATAATTTTATCTGAAGTATAATAATTATCATGCACAATAAGTATAACACATTTATGTAAACATTGCAAGTAAAAAATAAAACTAGGTAAAAATACCTAGTTACACATAATAATATTATATCAATCATATATTGGCAAATTTATTACTTGTCCAACATATATAGTTGGATCTTCTAAATCATTTATTTCTCTAATATCATTAATTACATTTTTTATATATAATTCCTCTTTTTCACTGCAAATGCTTGAGGCTAAATTCCATATTGTTTCACCACTTTTTACTGTATGTTCATAAGTCTTATATTCAGTTTTTGCAAGTTGATAATTTATAATAGTGTGAAATATTGTTATTACTACTAAAATAAATAAAACATCTTTGATTATATTTTTTACTCTTTCCATTTTTACTCTCCTTAGAACGTTTGTTCTTTTTATACTTATATTATATATAAAGAACGTTTGTTTGTCAAGCATATTTTTTAAAATTTTCCAATTTTTTTTCAGACTTTCTTTTATTATAAATTGCGAAGCTTTGTTTATTTATTTTATATATGTAGTTCACAAATAATGTATTTTATAGCTATATGGTCAAAAAAATAAAAAGGATTTCTTTATTTTAGAAATCCCTTTATTATTTCTTGCTCTGCTTGTTTTTCAGATAAGCCTAGACTCATTAGTTTTATTAACTGCTCTCCTGCTATCTTTCCTATGGCTGCCTCATGTATTAAATTTGCATCTAAATTATTTGCATCTATTCTTGGTATTGCAACTACTTTTGCCTTATCCATTATTATTGCATCACATTCTACATGTGCAAAACACTTTGTATTTCCTTGTATATTTGAGCTAAATTGCTGTTTAGAGCTATCTTTTGCTATAGAACGTGAAACTACATGAGTACTAGCATTTTCACCATTTAATTCAACATAGAATTCTGTTGTTGCTTCTTGACTATCTGTAGTCATTATCTTTTCTTTAATTACTAAGTTTGAATTTTCTTTTAAATATGCCTTTGTAGTACGAACTGTTGATGTTACACCTTGTATTTGTAATGTTTCCATTTCTAAAGTTGCTCCATCTTCTAAATATATAATTGTAGTAGGATTAAGTACATTCTTACCATCTCCACTACCTTCTCCATAGTGATTTTCTATATATTTTACTTTAGCATTTTTACCCACATAAAAAGTATGTATTCCATCATGCTCAGATTTTTTATGAGAGTCATTGTGAATTCCACAACCTGCTATGATTGTAACATCTGCATTTTCTCCTACATGAAAATCATTATATACTGTATCATTTATTCCCTCTTTTTCCAAAATAACAGGTATATGTACAGATTCATTTTTTGTATTTTCTTTGATTATTATATCTATTCCATCTTTATCTTTTTTAGATACTATGTTTATACTAGGAGTTGTATTTCTAACAAATAACTTTCCATCTTTTCTAATATTATATGCTCCTTTTAATTTTGAAATATCAATATTAGAAATAGTCTTTAGTATTTTTTTATCTACTTCATTAGCTGTATTATTCATTATCTTTTCCCTCCTTAACATATCTAGTGCTTTTTGAGGATATTAAAAGTGTAGGCAGAATTTTAGATTTTTTTCCCATTTCTTTTACACTTCCATTTTCAAATACAATTATCTCATCAGCAATATCTAGTATTCTTTCTTGATGTGAAATAATTACTATTGTATTTTTAGTATCATTTTTCATTCTTTCAAATATATTAATTAGACTATTGAAGCTCCATAAATCTATACCAGCTTCAGGCTCATCAAATAAAGTAAACTCTGAATTTTTTAGTGCTAGCATAGCTATTTCTATTCTTTTAAGCTCACCACCAGATAGATTTGAATCTAATTCTCTATCTATATAATCTTTAGCACAAAGTCCAACATCAGATAAATATTCACATATTTGTGATCTATTAAGTTTTTTACCAGCAGTAATATTTAATATATCTCCAACTGTTATACCTTTAAATTTTACTGGTTGTTGAAAAGCAAAACCAATTCCAAGTTTTGACCTTTCATTTATTGGAAGATTTGTTATATCAGTACCATTAAATATTATATTACCTTTATCTGGTTTTTCTATTCCCATGATAATTTTAGCAAGTGTTGACTTACCTGAGCCATTTGCTCCTGTAATTACAAATACTTTATTATCACTAAACTTTAAATTTATATCTTTTAATATATCTTTTCCATCTCTTGAAAAACAAATATTTTTTAATTCTAACATATATTATTTCCTTTCTATAATATTTATTGTCCTTGATTATTATACCAAATATATGTCTAAAAATCTAGTATTTGGCCATAAAAGAAAAACAACATTAACTGTTGTTTTCTTGTTCTGTTTTATTTATCTTTTTAGGAACTATAAATATTCTCTTACTTCCACCAAATATTCCACTTCTTTTAAAAAGAATAACATCATTTTGCTTTTTACTTAATTTATCATCAAATTTAAACATATACTCTATTATTCTATATACATCTTTAAAATCTGGCATTAAACCAATAAAATCAATACATATTGGTTTTATACCTACTTCTTCAACATTTCTAATTAGCATTTCATATATATCACGTATTTTACTTAATTTTTCTGCCTCTATACTCTGTCTTGGAATTTCAAATAAAAGCTCTCCTAAAATTCCTTTTGATGGTTTATCTATTCCATTAAACTCGTTATATGTATATCCATTTTCTTTTACAATAAACTCTTCTATTTTTACATCTCTAAAGTCTTTATTTAACATTTTTAAAGGATGAAAATAATATGTATCTAAAATCGCATAATATATCATAACTTTCTCTTGAAAAGTTAAAATTCTTGGCACATCATAAAGCCTTATTTCTTT